>JALQWV010000024.1 GCA_023263465.1 Ilumatobacteraceae bacterium | reverse complement strand
TTTGTGTCAACTTACTGCGCCATCCAGCCTGGGGGCGTGCGCAGGAAACGTATGGCGAAGACCCGCACCATGTGGGTGAAATGGGTGCAGGTTTGACTCGTGGGGCTCAACGCCATGTCATGGCAACACTGAAGCACTTCGCGCTGAACTCCATGGAAAACGCCAGGTTTGGGGTTGACGTCAGCATTGATGAGCGTGCGTTGCACGAGGTGTATCTCCCGCATTTCAAGCGCATTGTTGACGAAGGCGTTGCCTGTGTAATGACCGCATACAACTCGGTGAATGGGGAATGGTGTGGTGAGAACACTGCATTGATATCCGACATCTTGCGCGACGAATGGGGGTTTACCGGCTTTGTTATTTCGGACTGGATCTTTGGATTGCGCGATGGTGTGAAGAGCTTGCAAGCCGGCCTTGATGTTGAGATGCCATATCGCATGATTCGCAACGCACCAATTGTTTCAGCGCTTTTGGAGGGGTTAATTACCGAAGAACTTGTTGGATGCGCAGTGTCGCGCACGTTAACCACTTTGTTGAAGTTCAATGTTGGAAAACTGCCCGTGAGTGATCGCTCGGTAGTGATGTGCGATGAGCATCTTGCCTTGAGTCAAGAGGTTGCAGAGAAGTCAATGGTGTTGTTGAAAAACGATGCCGTCAATGGGTCGGCTTTACTTCCTCTGAATCTGGCTACAGGATCAACCGTTGGCGTGTTTGGCCGGCTAGCTGCAATGCGCAATATTGGCGATGGAGGAAGTAGTGATGTGATGGCGCCAAACGTTGTCACTCCTCTCCACGGAATAACTGAACACTTTGCTAATTGCAAAGTTGTGCATGCCGCTGACGCGACGATCGATGCTCAAGTTGCGCAAGCAAAACAATCCGATGTAGCCATTGTCGTCGTTGGCTATACGAAGGAAGAAGAAGGCGAGTTCATCGGAGACTCGGAAGACACAGCACCGATGCTTTCACTCATTCCACGACAGGACGACCCAGATCTAGTGCGCGAATATGAAAAGTACATGCACGAAAATCATCACTACGCTCCAGATGAATTGCGTATCAAGTCTCGCAACGGCACGTTTTCTATCGGTGGCGACCGCGAGTCCCTTCGATTAATGGATGCTGATGTTCAACTGATCCACCGCATCGCTCAGGTGCAACCACGAACCATCGTGGTCATTGTTGCTGGCAGTGCAGTGGTGATGTCGGAATGGATTGACGAAGTTCCAGCGGTACTCGTGGGTTGGTATAGCGGCAGTAACGGTGGGCGCGCCTTGGCCAGGGTGTTGTCTGGTGCGGTGAACCCATCGGGACGAATACCATTTGCCATTCCGCACGACGAGTCACATCTTCCGTTTTTTGACCGCAATGCCAAAGCAATTACCTATGACTACTGGCACGGGCAGTGGAAACTTGATCGGGATGGAAACTCAGCGATGTTTCCATTTGGATTTGGTGGTAGCTATACATCCTTTGAATATTCAGATCTACGTGTTGAATATGACGATGTGGTGAAAGTCCAATGCTCCGTGCGCAACACAGGAACACGAAATGGTGCGACGGTGGTTCAGGTGTATGCAGGTCGCAATGAATCCGCGATAGAACGACCGTCTCGCAGGCTAGTTGCTTTTCAGCGAATGGAAATCGCTGTGGGTGAGACCGTTCATGTTGAGTGCGATTTTCCTCTTTTAAAGATTGCGACCCGAGACGCATCGAACCACAGTTGGTTTGTTGAAGGCGGCACGTGGCATTGCGAAGTTGCACAATTCTCAGGAGATCCGCGAGCGCTGTCAGCATCAATTCAGATTCCTGAGGGAATTCGGTTGTGACTAACATTTCAGTTCATGGCAACTGACGATCGCTCTGAAATTCACATTCGTTCCCGATGGGGAGAGATTGACTCCAATGGGCACATGCGTAACGTTGCATACCTTGACATTTCCGCTAATTCTCGGATGGAATTTTTCAATGCAAATGGTTACACACTGACAGAGTTCTTTGGCGCAGGACTCGGTCCGGTGGTGTTGAAGGACGAGATTGAATACAAACGCGAAGTACGCCTTGCCGAAGACCTCACCGTGACGAATGAATTAGCAGGCATAAGCGAAGACAACACGCGATTCATCTTTCGCAATCAATTCATTAAGGCCAACGGAAAACTGGCGTGCAAGATTTCAAGTTTGGTTGCCTTCTTTGATCTTGCCACGCGCAAAATGATTGCTCCGCCAGAAAACCTAATGAAAGCGATACTTTCATTGCCCCGCTCGGAGGACTTCAGCACGATCGTGCAATAGCGTTAGGGATACTGTGGTGCATGGCCAAAATGTCACGTGCATACCGTGTTTTGAGTTTGACGGCGATTGCCACGTTTCTTGTTTCACTTGACCTGAGCATTGTGGTTGTTGCACGTGGAGAAATTGAAAACACGTTTGGCCACGATCAAGCGAATGTGTTGGCATGGGTGTTTTCTGCGTATTCAATTGCTTATGCTGCAGGTTTGCTGACTGCCGGTCGATTTGCTGACGTATTCGGTCGCAAGCGCGCTTTCTTGCGCGGTCTCACTATTTTCAGCATTGGATCGGTGTTGTGCGGATTATCTCCGACTGCGTGGATGCTGGTACTGGCACGAGTGATTCAAGCAATTGGTGGTGCACAACTAACTCCTGCGTCAATTGCTCTAGTTTTGCCAGAGTTTCCCGTAGAAAAACGAACTCAGGCAATTGCTATCTGGGGATCAGTAGGAGGACTCGCTGCAGCAATTGGCCCTTCTGCAGGTGGAATACTCGTGGATTTGTGGGGCTGGAGATCGCTCTTTTTCATTAACGTACCGTTCTGCATTTTCACCGTACTAATGGGTCGAAAGATATTGCGGGAGAGCAAGGACGAAAATGCTCAGCGTAAAGTTGACTACCCAAGCGTGCTGTTCGGATTTTCAGGAGTCGCACTTGTTGTGCTTGCCATTTCTCAGAGCGAAGAGTGGGGATTTGTTGACATTCGATCCGGCATTGCTCTCGTAATCGGTTTGATGCTTATTGGCGCATTTATTCGGCGCTGTCAGGTTGTGGAGAGTCCACTTCTCGATCTGTCGTTGTTCAAACTTCCGTTTGTCGTTGCGTCAAACTTGTCGGGAGTGTTGTTCAGTGTTGGATTTATTGGCATGTGGCTACTGAACACCACTTGGTTGCAACAGGTTTGGGATTACAGCGTGGTTCGCTCTGGTCTTGCAACGTTTCCTGGGCCAGCAATGGCTGCACTTGTTGCTCCGTTTGCAGGGAAGTACGCAACAAAACTTGGGCACGCGCGAGTGCTATTTGTAGGTGCTTTACTGCTGAGTTTCGGCACGTTTATGTTGGCCAACTTCATGACGACCGAGCCCGAATATGTTGCCCATTACTTGCCATGGATGTTGGTGACCGGAATTGGTGTGGGTTTGTCTATCTCCACATTGTCCAGCTCGGCGACTGCATTTTTGCCACCGTCAGAGTTTGCAATGGGATCAGCGCTCAGCACCACGACTCGCCAAATTGGCACAGCCCTTGGCTCGGCAATTGCACTCACTGTTGCGGCTCCTGCCTTCAAACAGATTTATGAACTGGGAGTTCGAGTAGCAGACGCGGCGGCGACTGGTTCACCGCTGGTGTGGACAGAGGAAACAGCGAAACTTGATTTGTCTGCGTATCACACAGCCTGGATCATTAATGGATTCGTGTACGTGTCTGCAGGAATTTTGATGATTCTGATCTATCGCAAACCAACGACTGCTCAAATGATTTCTGCGGGTTCAAAAATTACGTTCGAAGATTAAATTCAGAGATCTCGACCACACGTCGTTCATCAATTGCGCGATGCGCTGCAACTCCAAGCACCACTGACCACAGTCCGTCGTTCACGGTTACTTCAGCATTGACGTTGGATCGTATGGCATGTACGAACTTGTCAATTTCTACGTAGCTTGCTCCAAAGTGTGCACCGGCGTATCTGACATCGGGGCTCATCGTCGCATCAACCTTGCGCACTTCTCGACTTGTTCGATTGCCAACATATATGTGTCCCGGACCAGGAATGTGCGCTTCTGCTTTACCCAAACTGCCAACAACGGAGATTTCCTGTTCGTTTCTTCCGACTTCAGCAAACATGCTGAGGTCGAGCATTGCGCGCATGTTGTTAGCGAATTCAACAATCACATAGGCGTTATCCAAGATGTCTGCACGCTCACCGTCATAAAACTCATCGAGATGGTTTACGTCTTGTGCGCCACTTGCCATTACACGTACGGGAGCTGACTTCGCGATCAAGTTCATGAGATCAAAAAAATGGCAGCACTTTTCAACAAGCGTTCCACCAGTGTTTCGTGAAAAACGATTCCAGTTGTTCACTTTTTGCAAAAAGGGAAACCGATGTTCGCGAATGCTCAGCATTTTTACGTCACCAAGTTCTCCAGAATTGACTACGTCAAGCAATCCTGCAATCGGTGCCATATAGCGATATTCAAGCCCCACCCACGTGAGCGCTTTACGTTGCTGAGCGAGTGTGACTACGTCTTGGCAATGTTCAATGGTTGTGCACATGGGTTTTTCAACCAGCACAGGCAATTCCGTTTGCAAGATGTCGAGCAATAACGCGTGGTGAGTGAAATTCGGGGAGGCAACAACTACCGCATCAACTTCACCCGAACTCAACAGTTCACGATGGTCGCGAAACTCTGCTACCGAATTATCTGCGCCGAGTGCCTGCCGTGCCCATTCGAGTGGTTCTTCATGTGGATCTGAAATTGCGGTGACGATGGCGTTGGGGTTGGCGTTTACATTGCGAATGTGTTCGCAGCCCATCATTCCCGTGCCAATTACGCCAACGCGCATCATCATGTCGCCACTTTAGGTCGCTACGGCTCGTAGTCTTGCGCTGTGACTAAGCCGATACACATGGAGTTCGTACTTTCGGCATCAAACGTTGATCAGTTGCCAGAATCTAAAGCAGAGATTGCATTGGTCGGCAGGTCGAACGTGGGGAAGTCCGCACTCTTAAATGCAGTGTGTAATCGCAAGAGCTTGGCGCGCGTGTCAAATACACCAGGACGAACACAGCTCATCAACTTGTTTCAAACTCCATCTGGCGGAACCGTGGTTGACTTGCCGGGATATGGGTACGCGGCTGTGTCAGGAAAACTGAAGCGCGGTTGGGAAAAGATGATCGTCGGCTATTTGAATGAGCGCGAAGAACTTGATCTCATCTTGGTTCTTGTTGACGGGGCAATTGGACCAACCGATTTAGATCTGATGATGCTCGAACAACTGCGTGCAAGTGAAGTTGATTTTCAGATCATCGCCACAAAGCAAGACAAAGTAAAGCCATCACAACGTGAAACACGCAAGCGCGATCTAGCAAAAAACTGTGAGGTCGACCCCAGCGAAGTGGTGTGGACAAGCACAAGTACCAATGAGGGAATTGAAAAAGTTCGCTCAATTGTTCATCGTGTCCTGAAGTAAGCCGTTTTTAATCCCTAGGCTGTGGCCATGGAAGTTGAAATGATCGTGGAGATCCCACAGGGGTCACGCAATAAGTACGAAATGAATCACGACACAGGTGAGATCTGGCTTGATCGTACGCTCTTCACCGCAACGCAATACCCGCTCGATTATGGATTTTTCCCCAACACGCTTGGCGAAGACGGCGACCCGCTCGACGCATTGGTGTGGTTGAGCCAGCCAACCTTTTCTGGATGCCACGTGATGGTGCGACCGGTTGCCGTGTTTTGGATGTCTGATGAAAAGGGTCCTGACGCAAAAGTTTTGTGTGTCGCTTCGCACGACCCGCGTTATGTCGCGTACCAAGACATTGAGGACTTGCCGGAGCATCTGCTTGACGAAGTTGGAAACTTTTTTGAGGTCTACAAATTGCTAGAACCAAACAAAGACACAACAGTGAAGGGCTGGGAAGGCCGGAGCGCTGCGACTAAGGAAATTCAGGACGCGCTCGCGCGCTACAAGCACTAATTGAGTGTTATCGCGCGTACGTTACTCCGCCATCAACGATGACGGTTGAACCAACCACGTAGTCGCCAGCTCGTGATGCAAGGTAGATAGCGGCACCAGCCATGTCTTCTGGAGTACCGATGCGCCCTGCAGGAATTGCTGCTGCAATCGCATCTCCGTGATCGCGCGCCGCTTTATTCATTTCCGAAGCAAATGCACCAGGAGCAATTGCAGATACGCCAATGTTGTCCTTAATGAGACGAAGCGCCATGCGCTTGGTCATGTGAATAAGTCCGGCTTTGCTCGCTGCATACGGATATGTCTCCATTGGGTTAATCGACACGCCATCAATTGAAGCGATGTTGATCACTTTTGCCAAGTGATCCTTGGACGCTGCTGCGCGAAGGAGTGGAGCAAGTGCTTGGGTGAGGAAGAACGGTGTCTTCATATTGAGGTCTACGGTTTTGTCCCATCCGCTTTCAGGGAACTCATCAAACTCGGCTCCCCATGCAGCACCAGCATTGTTCACCAGAATGTCGAGCTTTGATTCGCGCTTTGAGATTTCGGCAACAAGAGCAGTAATTCCTGCCTGAGTGGAAACATCGCCCGGAATGGAAATGCACTCGCCGTACATGGAGAGTTCTTTGGCAGCAGCGTCGCATTGTGCAGCCTTTCGAGCTGAAATGTACACGCGCGAGCAACCGTGTTCGAGGAATCCCTGCACGATCATCGCGCCGATTCCACGTGATCCGCCAGTTACAAGTGCAACCTTGCCATTCAAAGAGAAGATGTCTTTCATGCGTTCAAGACTACGATCTTTGAATGCGCAAGAACCCGATGTTGGCTATTTTCACCACAGTCTTTATCGACCTTCTGGGATTTGGAATTCTGATTCCTGTGTTCCCACTGTTGATTACTGATGGACCGTTTCGAGTGACACCAGAAACTTGGTCGTTCACTCAGGGGCTAATCATGCTCGGCTGGCTGCAGGCCATTTATCCCTTCTGCATGTTCATCGCTGCTCCGATTTTGGGCCAGCTTTCCGACCGTCACGGTCGACGCCCGGTACTTGCATTTTCAATTTTTGGTACTGCGATTGGTTACGTACTTTTTGCCGTTGGCATTAGCACTGGCAATTTACCCTTGCTGTTTGCAGCCCGCGGTCTTGATGGCTTGACCGGCGGAAATCTGGCGGTTGCGCAAGCCGCAATCGGAGACATCAGCACTCATGAGAACCGTGCGAAAAACTTCGGATTCATGGGTGCTGCTTTTGGAATGGGATTTATCATCGGGCCATATCTGGGCGGAAAACTCAGTTCGCCGAGCGTCAGTTTCTATGGTCTGTTCGACACTCCGCATTGGTTCGGCGCAACAACACCTTTCTGGTTTGCAGCAATCCTCGCACTTTTGAATTGCACTGCTGTTCTCACCACATTCCCTGAAACAGTTAAAGAAAAGTTCCATGGTGGGAAAATCAGAATCGGTCAGTCGCTAAACAATGTGGTGAACGGTTTCAAGTCAGATCGCTTGCGCATCATTCTTCTCTCTAGCTTCCTGTTCAGCGCTGGGTTTACTTTCTTCACTACATTCTTCGGTGTTTATCTGCGCAACAAGTTCAGCTTTAGTTCGTCAAAAATTGGGGACTATTTCGCAATCGTTGGATTATGTATTGCTCTTTCGCAGGGGTTAGTCGTTGGACGAGTGGCAAAGAAACTTGTGGACTTTAAGGTGTTGAGATTTTCCATGTTTGGCACTGGCTCAATGATGTTGATTTATTTCCTCACGCCGACAACGAGCTCGATGTACTTGTATATGGTCATTCCGTTCTTCTCAGTTTTCAATGGCTTGTGCATGGCAAATACCTCGAGTCTCATCAGTCGCTCTGCTGAAATGGGCAAACAAGGTGAAGCGATGGGTATCTATTCCAGTGTTTCAAGCCTCTCGCAGGTTCCTGCTGCAGTTTTAGTCGGCTACATCACAACTTCAATCACATCTAGCCAACCGCTGATCGTGGCTTCTGTATGCATCGGCCTTGCAGGACTTTCATTCGTGTTGCTCTTCAAACCGAAGTATGTATCGGGCATTGCTGGTGCCGCTGACGGAATGCCGGTGCACTGATGCCAAGTAATTTTGCTCTCAAGTCGATGAATGGGATTCATCGTCTGATTCTTGGCGTTACTCGAGGCAAAGCGGGCTGGACCGCGGGCAACATGCCAGTTCTTGAACTGACCACGATTGGTCGCAAGAGCGGTAAGCCGCGTAGTTGTATGTTGACCTCGCCAATTCAAGAAGGCGACTCCATTGTGATTGTTGCTTCGCGCGGTGGCGATGATTTCCATCCTGCGTGGTATCTCAACTTGGTTGATAACCCGCAGGTACAGGTTCGCTTCAAAGGTGGCCCAAGCAAAATGATGACTGCGCGTACCGCAACCAAAGAAGAACGCGCACGAATGTGGCCGATAGTGGAAAAGCGGTTCAAGGGGTATGCCGGGTATCAGCAACGCACTGACCGCGAGATTCCGCTCGTCATCCTCGACTAAGACCTCGTATTTACTGAGGGGTAGCGTGGGGGTATGCCAGCTCCCGGAATGTATTCAGGAATTACCACTGACGATGCAATGAACTTGGCTATGTCGGCCAAGGCGGTTCCGTTGTACAACGCGGTGAAGGAATTTATTGCCAACGAAGTAGAGCCAGTAACGGAGAAGTATTTTGCCCTGGGTGAAGGTCGACCAGATCGTTGGCAATATGGCGAAGGCCAACTTGAGTTGCTCGATGAGTTGAAGCGCAAAGCACGGGCAAAAGGTTTATGGAATTTCTTTTTGCCAAACGCAGAAACTGGAGAAGGCCTGTCAAATCTGGACTATGCATATATCGCTGTAGAACTGGGAAAGAACCCAATTGCATCTGAAGCAATGAACTGCAGTGCCCCAGATACCGGCAATATGGAAGTGTTAGAGCGCGTTGGTACACCAGAGCAAAAAGAGAAGTGGTTGAAGCCGCTGCTTGCTGGTGAAATTCGTTCGGCATACGCAATGACTGAGCCAGACGTGGCATCGTCGGATGCGAAGAATTTGGAATGCCGTGCAGAACTCGACGGCGACGAGTGGCTGATCAATGGTGAGAAGTACTACATCTCCGGCGCTGGAGACCCGCGTTGCAAGATCATGATTTGCATGTTGCTCACCAGTCCAGATGCGCCACCACACAAACGCCACTCGCAAATTTTGGTGCCGATGGATACACCCGGTGTAGAAATTCTCGGCCCAATGGAAGTGTTTGGCGAAGACGATGCACCACATGGACATATGCACTTGCGTTTTACCGATGTTCGAGTTCCAGCATCAAACATGTTGTTGGGTGAAGGGCGTGGTTTCGAGATTTCACAGGTCCGTTTAGGGCCTGGACGCATTCATCACTGCATGAGATCGATCGGCGCGGGTGAGCGAGCCCTTGAATTAATGGTTCGTCGGGGACTTTCACGCGAAGCATTCGGCAAACCAATTGCGCGATTGGGCAAGAACACCGAAACCATTGCTAAAGCACGGATTGAAATTGAAGCGATGCGTCTCATGGTGCTTCGTGCTGCCAAAGCCATGGACACCATGGGCAATGCGGAAGCCCGAATCTGGGTGAGCGCAATCAAGGCAATGGTTCCTGAACGCGTGTGCAAGATCATTGACGAAGCGATTCAAGTATTTGGTGCCACTGGTATTTCGCAGTGGACTCCGCTTGCACGTTTATACGCTGGTCAGCGCACCCTGCGTTTGGCTGACGGTCCAGACGAAGTGCACTGGCACGTTGTGGGTCGCGCAGAAATAAATCGGTATGAAGATGACAAGTCTCCAGTAACGACTTATGAGCGAAACGGCGGAATGTTCTCAGGCCCCGCCTGACACAGCCAACTCGGGTGCAGGTTTCTGTAGCCACTTTTTGCCAGCGAGCACACAACCAACCGTAACAAGTAAGGCCATCACGATTCCTGTGGCCGAAAATGCAAATGCCTGGCCAAAGTGTTCGTACATCGTTCCGGCAGCGACTGCAGATATGCCACCAGTCAGTGTTTGCATGCCGCCGAGCAAACCTGCTGCTCCCGCTTGACGTTCCGAAGGTGTCGCCTGAGCAACAGCGATACCAATTCCAGTGACGGTGAGTGAGTCAAGAATGGATTGACTCAGCCCAATTCCAAGCATGAGATAGGGCATCGACATGAATCCATATGAGGTCATGTACAGGGAGCCAAATGCAAGCCCGAATGCACTGACTCGTAGCGGCCCGTGACGTTGTGCAATTTTGCCGCCAAGCGTTCCAAAGACAATCCATGGCAAACCAAAAAGTGCAACACCCGCGTTGCCGACCCAATTTGGAGCTTGTAAGTCATCCATCATGATCACCCAGAGCGAGTCATACACCCCGATCATCACATACAGAGCAAGGCCAACCAAGATTGAACCAAGAACTGGCCGTAACTTAAGAAGGTCAAGTGCGAATCGTTCATTAGTTTGATCTTCGACTGCAGTTTCGGAGACGTTGAGTCGAGAGATGATGACTCCAAAAATCATCGTGAGCGCAGTAATGATGATGAATGGCGCAGCAAGGTTAAATGTGTCAACAGTGAGGGCAGAAATCACGGGCCCAATTGCAAATCCTGCAACTTCAATAGAAACGCCACGCCCCAAATTACGCCCGATGTTTTCTTGGTCGCTCACAATAACGATTCGTTTTATTGCAGGAATTGCGATCCCTGCACCAAGACCCATGACAAATCGGCCAAGAAGAAAAGCAGGCAATGATTCGCCGAACGCCATGAGCACTGCACCGGCCGCGTTTGCGAGCATGCCCAAGCTGAGAAGTTTTCGTGCATGTCCTTTATCGGCCAACGGAGCAATAGTGAGTTGGGCAACAAATGAAGTAAAAAAACCGACCGCAATAATCATGCTGAGACCGGTCTCTTGGATGCCGTATTCGGCGCGCCAATCATCAAGCATGGTGAACATGACGCCATACCCCGCAGCCAAGACTCCCATTGCAAACTGCAATGTGAGAATGAGACGCCGCGTATGCACTGTGCCACATTAGTGATTATTCGCATGTCATGAGTGGCGACCGCATCTGAACCGCCGTAGTCTGAGAGTTATGGATGTCGCAGTAGTCGACTACACATCGCCAGACGCACCGAAGCAATTCACGAAATCGCTTCGTGAAACAGGCTTTGCGGTACTGATTAATCACCCCATTCCGTATGACATTGTTTTGCGATTGCAAAACGAGTGGCAGGACTTTTTCCGTTCAGAGCGCAAATGGGATTATCTGCCGAGTGAAAGCGAACAAGATGGTTATCGACCTCTTGAAGAAGCGGAAACCGCTGTTGGTGCCGAAGTAAAAGATATAAAAGAGTATTTCCACTGGTATCCGTGGGGTCGTCAGCCAGAAGGTGAGTCTGCGAGTGCCGCAGCGGTATACCAAGCAGGTTGGTCGCTTGCTGCAGAACTACTCACGTGGGTCGAGGCCAACACGCCAGAGGAAATCTCAAAGAACTTCTCGATGCCGCTATCACACATGATTGAAGGCACACGTCGAACATTGCTGCGAATTTTGCATTACCCACCCTTGCGTGGCGATGAACCAGCAGATGCGGTACGTGCTGCTGCTCACGAAGACATCAACATGATCACGGTGTTGCCGGCATCAAATGAGCCTGGCCTACAGGTACGAGATCTAAACGGAAAGTGGCACGACGTGCCGTGCGATCCGGGCAGTGTGGCAATCAACGCCGGCGACATGTTGGACTATGTAACGAATGGGTATTACCCAAGCACTACACACCGAGTGAATAACCCTGTTGGAGATGCCGCTAAGCGAGCACGCATTTCAACGCCATTGTTCTTGCACCCTGCAGATGATGTACTGATTGCCGAAAACAAAACTGCGTTTGATTTTTTGCGCGATCGAATCAAGCAAATCTCTGGTGTTGAACTCCAGAAATAGGAGCAAGCATGCCCTCCCACATTGAAGTGTTGAACCCTGCAACGGGTCTTGCAATTGGCACGGTCGAAAACGCATCAATTTCGGATTGCTTGCATGCAGTTGATGTGGCCCATGACGCATTTGTGCCGTGGAAAAACACCGCACCTCGTGTGCGCGCGGAGATCCTGCGCAAGGCGTTTGACATCATGATTGCGGAGCAGGAAGAACTTGCTCGCACCATCACGCTTGAAATGGGTAAAGTTCTTTCTGATGCGCGTGCAGAAGTTGCCTATGCCGCAGAGTTTTTCCGTTGGTTTAGCGAAGAGGCAGTTCGTATCGATGGCGATTACCGTCGTGCACCAAGTGGCTCAAATTGGTTACTGGTTTCGCGTCAGCCCGTTGGTGTTGCATTGCTTGCCACGCCGTGGAACTTTCCGGCAGCCATGGCTACGCGCAAGATTGGACCTGCACTTGCAGCGGGTTGCACCGTTGTTTTAAAGCCCGCGCATGATACGCCGTTAACGGCCCTTGCAATTGCTGACATTTTGCGCCGCGCGGGCGTACCACAGGGTGTGGTAAACGTTGTGGTTGCTGACCCTCCGGGCCCAGCAGTTGAAGCGATGCTGAATTCTGGCAAGGTGCGAAAACTCAGCTTTACCGGCTCGACACGTGTTGGTTCACTGCTGCTCGCACAAGCTGCCCAGCATGTCATTAATTGCAGTATGGAGTTGGGTGGCAACGCACCTTTGATTGTGTGTGCTGATGCGGATATAGACATTGCGGTAGACGGAGCGATGCTTGCCAAGATGCGCAATGGTAGATCGGAAGAGCGTCGTGTAGGGAAAGAGTGTGTCACG
>JALQWV010000060.1 GCA_023263465.1 Ilumatobacteraceae bacterium | reverse complement strand
CACAAGGTCTTCGTTAGAAAGACTCGCAAGATCAATGTCGTCAAAATCGCTCATAGGTACTCCCGTTACTGAGTGGAGCCGCGATATATCACGGCGAGGAAAAGGTTATCAGGGCGGCCTTACAGCCACCTATTCATCTGTCGTATTTACTGATGGCGGTAGAACTCAACTACTTCAGGAGCCAGTGGAGTTTTCCCCAAAATGATGTCCGCTGCCTTCTCAGCAAGCATCATGACCGGGGCGTAAATGTTGCCATTCGTTACATATGGCATGACCGAGGCATCCACTACTCGAAGTCCCTGCATACCCCTTACCCGCATGGTGGCAGGGTCGATCACCGACATCTCATCAATGCCCATTCGGCAGGTGCACGACGGATGGTAAGCAGTCTCACCGTCCTTGCGCACCCAATCCAATACCTCGGCGTCAGTTGCAACGGATGTGCCCGGTGAGATTTCGCCGCCACTAAATGGCGCAAATGCCGGTTGATTCAAAATCTTGCGCGCTGCAGCAATGGCTTCAATCCATTCCTGCTTGTCCTCTTGCGTTGACAGGTAATTGAACGTAAACGCAGGCTTGTCGCGTACATCGCCCGACGTCACTTTCAAACTTCCCCGCGAATTGGAATACATCGGTCCAATGTGTACTTGGTAACCGTGACCACTTGCCGGCGCGGATCCGTCATAGCGAACTGCGATTGGCAAGAAGTGGAACATGAGGTTTGGATACTTCACGGTGTCATTACTGCGAATGAATCCACCAGCCTCAAAATGATTTGACGCGCCTGGACCTTTGCGAAACAGCCAAGCAAATCCAATGAAGGGTCGCCTCCACATTTTCATCATTGGATTCAATGAAACAGGCTGAGTTGAGGAATGCTGCACATACACCTCGAGGTGATCTTGCAAATTTTCACCAACGCCTGGCAAGTGATGCACAGGCGTGATTCCCACCTTGGACAATTCCTCGCTGTTACCAATGCCTGAAACTTGCAACAGTTGAGGTGAGTTGAATGCTCCTCCGCACAAGATCACCTCTTTTGCTTGCACCGAACGTTTACGACCGAACGGTAACTCGAATTCAACACCCGTTGCGGTTTTGCCATCGGTGAGCACCTTGGTAACCAGCGCACGACACTGCACCGTGAGATTCTTGCGACGCTTCACGGGGTGCAGGTACGCACGTGCTGCGCTGTAACGACGACCACGCTTCACATTGCGATCAAATGCCGCAAAACCTTCTTGTTGATATCCGTTTACATCTTGCGTAATTGGATGACCGGCTTCTTTCACAGCCTCGAAGAATGCCCCGAACAACGGGTTCTTTACTGCTCCGCGCTCCATGTGCAGAGGCCCGGTTTTTCCACGGAACTTGTCGGAAGGATCAGCGGCAATACACGACTCCATTTTCTTGAAGTACGGCAAGCAATGCGCATAATCCCACTCACCCATTCCTGGGTCGGCTCCCCAACGTTCGTAGTCAAGTGGATTTCCCCGCTGAAAGATCATGCCGTTAATGCTGGAAGAGCCACCAAGAATCTTTCCTCGACCATGTGTAATGCGACGGCCATTCATATGTGGTTCTGGTTGCGAGGAGTACATCCAGTCATAGAGCTTGTTTCCAATGGGAAAGACCAGTGCAGCAGGCATATGAATGAACACATCAAACCAGTAATCGGGGCGACCGGCTTCGAGAACAAGCACTGAATTATGCGGATCTGCGCTCAATCGATTAGCGAGAGCGCAACCAGCCGAACCACCACCGACAATGACGTAATCAAATGACTTTTTCACGCGCTCATTCTGCCACGGAAACGCAAAAGTGGCGGGGTTTTCGCCCCGCCACTTTTTCACATTTTTTGTGAAGTACTGATGAGTTAGATCAGCTGAACCAGGTTGACCATGTTGCTTCGTTTGCAGCGATCCAGTCACTTGCAGCCGTTGCAGGATCTACCTTGTCGATGTCTACAGGTCCAAGGAATGAAAGCTGATCGTCAGTGGTGAGGGCAAACTTCTGGAAGAAGTTAAACACCTTCCCATCCTTTGCAGCCAACTTCGTTGAAGCAATTTTGAATAGTTGATCTTCTGGGTAGTCGCCATCGCACTTTGCTCCGTCTACTGCACAGTCAACAGTTGGTGCTGGCAACGCAATGTTCTTCAAGTTGTACTTGCCTACTGCACCAGATGGGCTCCAGTAATACAACAACACCGGCTTCTGCTCAGCCGAAAGAGCGGAGATTTCTGCTTGTGTTGCTGCTTCTGAACCGGAAAACTGAACCTGGAAAGGAAGGCCGAGATTGGCAATGATTGCTTCGTCGTATTGGCTGAACGATGGGTCCATACCAAGGAAGCGACCATTGTCACCAGTTGCTGCAGTAGCGAATGCTTTTGCAACTTCTGGATCCTTCAAGCCTTCCCACGAGGACAATTGTGGGAACTGGGTAAGCGCATAGTCCGAAACGAACCAGCCGATTTTGCCGACTGCGCCAAGATCACCCATGTTGGTGACCGAGCAGTCATCAATGAATGCCTGCTCATCAGCGACTACACCTGATGGCCACACTTCAACGTTGGCATCAATATCACCGCTTGACATTCCGGCGAACATTGCGTTCTCGTCGATGTCAACGATTTCAACTGGATTGCCAAGATTCTTTTCGATCAATTGCTTGACAATTTCCACTTCAACTGCCGAAGCCGACCAGTTGTTGCGGGCAATCTTGATGGTTTCTGTACCTGTTGCATCGAGGTTTACCTCTGGTGCAGCACAACCGTCTGTAGCGGCTGCTGTGGTATCTGATGCCGTGTCACTTCCGCCGCAGGCTGCTCCAATGAGCGATCCAACTGCAACAAGACCGACGACGAGCAATTTCTTGCTTGAACGCATGTTCTCCCCTTTTGTTATGAATGCACCGAAGGTGCGTGAATCAAGCATAACCAAGCCTTGAAGACTTTGATAGGAGTGGAACTAAGGTATTGACGTGCCCGGGGATGCATTCAATGCAATAGATGTTCGCAACGTATGGAAGGTGTTTGGGCAAGGCTCACCAGACGAGGCCATTGCTTTAGCACGGGCGGGTTCAACACGCCAAGACATCATCGCCAGCATTGACCAAACTGTTGCCGTTCGAGATGTTTCCTTCAGCGTTGCGCGCGGCGAGACATTTGTGGTGATGGGTCTCAGTGGTTCAGGTAAATCAACGCTCATTCGATGCCTGTCGCGACTCATTGAACCGACGGCCGGCGAAGTCTTGCTCAACGGTGAAGACCTACTTGCCATGAATGACGACCAACTGCGCGAAGTTCGTCGTGGAAAAATAAGCATGGTGTTCCAACACT
>JALQWV010000085.1 GCA_023263465.1 Ilumatobacteraceae bacterium | reverse complement strand
CTCGGTTCAACATGTCTCGCACCAGTGACACCATCACGTATTGCTGCTCAAGCGTGTGAAGCACTGAACGAACTATTTCGACAGCGTCAAATGCCTCAGCCATCGCAGAAGCGCCGCCAACAAACACCGACTCCTCTGCACGACGGCCACTTAATGCCGAAACCACTTGCCGACTCAACGTATCGATGACTTTGTCGCCCGTTGTTGCTGTGATCACCAGGTCGCCAAGTGCTTTACCCACCATTAATCGCGAAAGATGAGCGGTGGCACGCTGCATTTCATCTTCAGAAATGGTTGATGCAAGTTCTATGGGTTCGCTTTCAACAGCGCCATTTGACAGCACAACGACCGCAGTTGCCAAATGTGCAGACAAACCAACCAATTGCACCGATCGAACAACCGCTACTTCTTTCTTGGGACCAAGAACCACTGCTGCATAATTCGTCATCTGCGCTAGCAAGGTGCTGGTGCGTTGTAACGTTTCCTCAAGTCGACCCGTAGCGGTATCAAAAAATTCGCCGACTTTCATTTGATCGGCAACGCCAAGTTTTCCATTTGGTGTGAGGTGGTCGACGAAAAATCGGTAGCCCTTATCGGTGGGAATTCGACCAGCAGACGTGTGTGGCTGAGCAAGATATCCCTCTTGCTCAAGAAACGCCATGTCGTTTCGAACGGTGGCTGATGAAACCTTCACACCTTGCGCCGAGGCAATATGCGACGAGCCAACTGGCTGGGCCGTGGCAATGTACTCCTCGACTACTGCGCGGAGAATGGCTGTTTTGCGGTCGTCAAGCATGTGGGGATCCCTATTTAGGATACCGATAACTGCTTGTACCTGAAGAGCGATTCCTCGCGTTCCTTTGCGTGGTCCACCATTGGCTCGATGTATGGATTCAACAGACCTGAAAGCCACGGCGAATGCACAACATCGTTTGGCACATCTGCAAGCTCTGGAATCCATGTGCGCACATAGTCGCCATTGGGGTCAAACTTTTCGCCCTGGGAGATCGGGTTGAAAATGCGGAAGTACGGCGACGCATCCGTTCCCGTTCCTGCAGTCCATTGCCAACCGTGTTGGTTAGATGCAATATCGCCATCCACCAAATGCCTCATGAAATACTTTGCTCCCCATTGCCACGGAAGATGCAGATCTTTCACCAAGAAGCTCGCAACAATCATGCGCACGCGATTGTGCATCCACCCCGTTGCGAGCAGCTGCTTCATTCCTGCATCGACAATTGGGTACCCGGTTTTGCCCTCACACCACAGCGCAAACCGTTGACGAGCACGTTCGTCGGTATCCACCACGATTGAGTCCATCTTGCGCTGCAGGTTCTCGCGAACCGTTCGCGGTTGGTGGAACAACACATCGGCATAAAACTCTCGCCAACCAAGTTCACTGCGAAATACCGCATGCGCTTTTGTCTCGTTCAACTCAGCGAGCAACGATCGCGAATGAATGACACCAAAACGTAAATATGGCGACAACTTGCTGGTTCCCTCAATGTCGGGATTGTTCCGCGTTTCGTGATAGCGATCGAGCGCCGAGTCGCGAAAGTTTTCCCAAACCTTCCACGCAGCGTCTTCACCCGCCTCAGGCAAATTCGCATCACATGGTGGGTCTTGTGGAAGTGCTTCACTCGCAAGTTCAGGAGCACCGCTCCACTTCACAATGGGGGTTGCAAACGGAGCAGGCCAACCAATGTGCATCCATATTTTGGAAAATGGCGTAAACACCGCATACGGCGTGCCGTCATTTTTGCGAACTGACCCTGGTTCAACTGCATACGACGAGCCAACTTGTTGAAAGGTGATGCCATTTTTTGCCAATGAAGCCGCCACCTGTTCGTCGCGATGCATTCCGTACGGTGCAAAGTCCTTCGCACACACCACACGATCTGCACCTGCTTCTCGACACACCTGAGCAACGACTTCCTCAGGGTTACCCGTGCGCACAACGAGAGCACCATCCATTGACTCGTTCAGTGCACGGAGATTGCGGAACAAAAATGCGAGTCTCGGCGCCCCAGACGTTTCGAGAAATCGTGGATCAAGAACAAACAACGGCACGACCTCCCCGAGTGCCGCCGCGGCACACAGTGCTTCGTTGTCAGCAAGTCGCAGATCTCGTCGGAACCAAAACACCGATTTAGACATGCTCTATATCTTTCACCCAAATCCACGCAAACATGAAGACGGCCGCAATCAAAGTGATGATTCCTCCGTAGGCCAATGACCATGAGACACTCACATAGTCGGCAACCCAGCCCGTAACTGGACCACCAATTGGGGTACTACCCAAAAAGGCAACTGCGGTTAACGCCAACATACGGCCCCGCATATCGGACGGAGCCTCTTGGGTGATGATGGTGTTAGCGCCCGCGATCATGGCAGCGCCTCCGGCACCCAAGGGAATTGCCCACACAAACGCGACCCACACATTTGGCGCAATGGCCATTCCAACATTGGCGATACCCAACATCAATGCAGCACCCGCAACCCATGAGTACGTCGTCGAATGCAACCTGGCAGTCGACAATGCGCCGATCAAACTTCCAACACTGGTTACCGCTAGCACCCACCCGAAGTACTCGGCATTACCCCATTGAGTATCGGAAAGTTTTGGCAGCGAAACGCCGTAATTGAATGCAAACGTGCTGACCAATGCAAAGACAACAAACAGAGGAAATAACCGTTGATGGGTACGAACGAAACGTATTCCGTCGCGCACCGGTGTTCCACCGGCAGGACGAGGCTCGGGAGTAAACATTTCTGATTTTCGAAGACCTACTAATCCGTACAACATGAATACGTAGGAGATGCCATTGATGATGAACAGCCAACCGGTACCCAGCGGTCCAACAAGGGTTGCAGCAAGTGCAGGGCCAAAAATGCGAGAGCCGGTCATCACCGCGGTGTTCAGCGACATGGCATTACCAATTTCATTCGGCGGGACAAGTTCGGTAACCAAACCTCTGCGTGATGGATTATCAATTGCTCCAATAACGCCGAGAAGGCCTGTCAATATAAACACCAATTCGACGTTGATTACACCGGCAACATCGCAGATGCCCAGCACGATTGCCTGCATGGCCATCAATACCTGAGTGACAACGGTGGTTCGACGTCGGTCAAACCGATCTGAAAATGCGCCAGCCCACGCGCCGAGAATGAGCATTGGCAAAAACTGCAAGGCTGCATTTATTCCTAGATCGACCGAACTGCCTGTTAATCGGTACAGCAAAAATGATGTTGCGGTGAGCTGTAACCACGAACCGATGTTGGAGAACAGCAACCCCGCAAAAAACAATCGAGCATTTCGATTGCTCAACGAACGGAACATTCCTCCGCGCTTTGCTTCGCCTATCTCAGTCATCAAGTTTGAGAGCAGAGATGAATACGTCGCCGGGAACTTCCACGCGACCAATTGACTTCATCTTTTTCTTTCCCTCTTTTTGCTTTTCGAGCAACTTGCGTTTACGCGAAATGTCACCGCCGTAGCACTTTGCAAGCACGTCCTTGCGTTTCGCCTTCACGGTTTCGCGGGCAATGATGCGACCACCGATTGCCGCCTGAATTGGCACGTCAAACATTTGCCTTGGAATGAGCTCGCGCAATTTTCCACACATCCGGTTGCCGTAGTTATAGGCCTTATCGCGATGAACGATGGTGCTAAAAGCATCTGCTGGCAGAGCGTTCAGCAAAATATCAACGCGCACCAAATCGCTTGGGCGGTAACCAGCCAACTCGTAGTCCAAGCTGGCATAGCCCTGAGAACGGCTCTTCAATTGATCAAAGAAGTCAACTACCACTTCGGCAAGAGGCATTGAATACTGCATATCAACACGCTCCGGCGACAGGTACTCCAACTTGATGAGTTCGCCACGGCGCTCTTGGCACAGCTCCATCAGCGACCCCGTGTATTCCTTTGGTGTAATGATGCTGACTCTGAAAAACGGCTCTTCAATTGACGCGATGTAGTTCGTGAGCGGCAAGTCGGCGGGGTTGTCTACCTTCAGTACTTGACCGTCAGTTTTGTGCACCATGTACTCCACCGAAGGCGCTGTGGCAATCAGAGCAAGATTGAATTCGCGCTCCAAGCGTTCTTTCACGATTTCCATGTGCAACAAACCAAGGAATCCACAGCGAAAACCAAAACCAAGTGCACCAGACGACTCTGGTTCATACGTAATGGATGCATCATTGAGTTTCAAACGCTGCAGACTTTCGCGCAGGTTTTCAAAGTCGTCGCCATCAATTGGGAAAAGGCCGCAGAACACCATGGGTTTCGGATCCCGATAGCCATCAAGTGGTTCTGTTGCGGGGTCGGCAACAGTCGTAACCGTTTCACCACTTCGTGCTTCACCTACATCTTTAATTCCTGCAATCAGGTACCCCACTTCGCCGGGTCCGAGTTCGGCAACTGGAGTTGGAGATGGCATACGTGCACCAATTTCCAAAACTTCGTGCGTTGCCTTGGTTTGCATAAACAGCAATTTGCTGCCGCTGCTCATTCGACCATTCATGACGCGAACGCTGGACACCACTCCGCGATAGGTGTCGTATTGCGAATCAAAAATAAGTGCTTGCAACGGCGCATTGACGTCGCCCTGTGGAGCAGGAATACGCTCAATAACGGCATCCAACAATTCAGGAACACCCGCACCCGTTTTCGCAGAAATGCGCAAAATATCTTCAGCGGGAATTCCTAATACTTTTTCAATTTCCATTGCGTAACGATCGGGGTCTGCAGCCGGCAAGTCGATCTTGTTGAGCACGGCAACAATTTCTAAATTGCTCTCGAGCGCTAGGTAACAGTTGGCAAGTGTTTGCGCTTCAATGCCTTGCGCGGCATCCACCACCAACACCACACCTTCACATGCGGCAAGTGAGCGACTGACTTCGTAACCAAAGTCCACGTGACCAGGCGTGTCGATGAGATGCAACCAATTGTCTTTCCACGGCACGCGGACGTTTTGCGCCTTAATGGTGATTCCGCGTTCGCGCTCTAAGTCCATGCTGTCGAGGTATTGGGCGCGCATATCGCGAGACTGCACTGCCCCGGTGATCTCTAAAATGCGATCAGACAGCGTCGACTTGCCATGGTCAATATGGGCAATGATCGAGAAATTGCGGATGTTGGCGAGATCCATGTGGGCGATGCTGTTCTGCTGGGCCGCTGGTTTGGGGAGAGAAACGGCGCTTCAGCCCTGAAATTCTACAGTTGGGGGCTCGTGGGTGTCGCTGTTAGCCTAAAGAGTCCCGAAATTCACGGAACAACAGCCAGCCTTACAACAGGAAAGACGGTTACTCGAAGTGGCAAATATCAAGAGCCAAAAGAAGCGAATTCTCACGAACGCCAAGGCAACAGCGCGTAACCGCGCGACCAAGAACGAAGTTCGTACCCGTATCAAAAATGCTGTCGACACCATCGGAACCGATGACAATCCAGAAGCTCTTCGTCTTGCCGTAAAGCGTCTCGACATGGCCTCTGCAAAGCGTGTGATTCATCCAAATACAGCAGCTCGTAAAAAGAGCCGCTTGATGAAGAAGATCAACGCCGCGAAGTAACTCGCTGTGCACCTCCGCCCAACCGGCTGAGTCGAGCAACCAAAATTTCCATAATCAGTTCTTCTTCTAAGTCTTTGCCTCCGCGCAAGTCAATATCTGCACGAGCCAGTAATTGCACTGCTGTAGAAATATTGCGCGTCCCCATTCGCTGATACGTGTTGAGATATTTCTTTGCCTGGAAGTCGCTCTTTGAACCAATGAGGCTCATCGCATCCTGAGTAGTCCGAACATCGGGGCCATCAAGTTTCATGAGCTTGGTGTAGTGACCGTGCAACAACGACATCACCTGTAACGGGTGGTACTCGCCACTGCGCAACATACGACGCAACATCAGCAGCGCTGTATTGGAGTCGGACCTGTCGATGGCATCGGTTAAGTCCCACGGCAACACGCTTCCTTGATCACCCAGGAAGGGCTCAATGTCTGAACTGTTGAGTTTCTTGGCAGTTCCATAGGTGGATGACAACACCTCAATAAGCGAAGGCAGTCGTGCTTGGTCTTGGCCAAGCCATTCAATAACTGAAGCAATCGCTGCAGAGTCAAGTTTGAGGCCAGCCTCGGTGAATTGCTCCATGAACCATGTAGTGAGGTCATTCTTGCGACTTGGCGGAGCGGTGTTGAAGGTAGTTGCACCAGCAGACTTCAATGCATCGGTTGTGGACTTGGCTAGTTTGCCTTCAGCCGTAATCACCAAGTGCGTGACGTCGAGTGGTCGCTCGAGATATTTGACCAAGGGCTTCAGTTGATCGACAGTTGCTTCCTGCAGCCCTCGAATTACCACCACTCGTTGATCACCAAACAACGACTCAGTTTGAGCACCCATGACCGCATTGGCAATTGCAGACTCTCGTTCGTCGGCAGTAACCGATTCGAGATCGTGGCTTTCGAACATAGTGTTACGGTCGCCGTCACCAATGAGTTCAGTGGTGAGATCGGTGAGCCGCGCAGAAATCAAACGCGAATCACTACCTGTAATCAGATACACCGTCACGAATGCATTCTCGCAGATCGGTGTAGTGCCACAAGAACGACTGCCCAAACCACCCACAACAAAACGTTCGCCATTCCCTGAGGAGAGACGCGCTCGCCCACAGCTGCAACCCACCACACCCAGCGAGTTCCGAGCCAAATGGGCAACATTGCCACTTCGCACAATGGGTTTACAGCAGGACCAAACATGGTCATCAACACACCGCAGACGAACGCAACCGGCATTCCAACAAGCATGACGAACCCTGCAACCGGTACCGCAAGCAAATTGGTTACCAGCGAAATTGCGGGAGCAGAGGAAAAGACGAAGAGCGAAACAGGAATCACGCCGAACTGCGCACCGAGTGTTGTGGTCAATGGCTCAGTGAACCACTGTGGGCCCTGCACCAGGTTCTTCAGCCGTGGCGTTACAACAATTAATCCACCAGTTGCCAACGACGACATCCAAAAACCAATTGACAACACGAGAAGCGGGTCGATGGCAAGAAGCACAGCTATCGAATACA
>JALQWV010000059.1 GCA_023263465.1 Ilumatobacteraceae bacterium | reverse complement strand
CACAGCCCCACGTCGCTGCCTGGGTCGTTTAACTTCACACCACCAACAACCGATGCATACACCTCGTGTTGAGACAAACTGACTCGTGCACGCCGCTCAAGTACCGCAAGCAACATGGCTAAGCGACCAGGATCAAGACCTTGTGCGCTGCGTCGAGCAGGTGCATTGCCCGATGTTGCATTGGTGAGTGCTTGCACTTCAACAAGTAGCGGTCGTTGTCCTTCAAGTGTTGGAACAACAACTGAACCCGGTGTGCCTGGTCGGCGATCTGCCAAAAACATTTTGCTGGCATCGGGTACTCCAACAAGACCGAGTTCGGTCATTTCAAAGAGCCCTAATTCGCTTGTGGACCCAAATCTGTGCTTCACAGCGCGCATAATGCGCAGGGCATGATGACGTTCACCTTCAAAGGACAACACGGTGTCAACAACGTGTTCAAGGACGCGTGGCCCGGCAAGGCCACCTTCTTTAGTTACATGTCCAACCAAAATGGTTGGAATATTTCGGCGCTTAGCTTCTTGCACCAATCGGTGAGCACATCCACGCACTTGCACTACCGAGCCGGGGGCAGACCCAAGTGCAGGGTCTGCAACAGCTTGAATGCTGTCAATCACTAATAGTTCGGGTTTTACTTTGTCAATAGCGGAAACGATGTTGGTGATTGAAGCCTCAGAAAGCAGCCAAAGATCGTCGCGTAATGCATGTAGGCGTTCGGCACGCATACGTACTTGCTGTGCGCTTTCTTCTGCGGTTACATATAACGACTTTGTTGGCCACGATGACAACAACTGCAACAACAATGTGGATTTACCAATGCCAGGTTCGCCACCCACAAGCGTGACTGAACCGGGAACCAAACCACCATCAAGCACACGATCGAGTTCTGAAATTCCGGTAGGTAGTGGTTTGCCGACCGTTGCATCAAGTTTGTTAATTGGCTGAGCTTCGCCTGGTGGAACAAGTGCCATGCCTGCAGCAAGTGTGGTGACTTCGTTTGGGTCTTCAACATCTTCTACAAGTGAGTTCCATGCTCCACACGAATCACACTTGCCAGCCCACTTGTGATGGCTTGCGCCACAATCTCCGCAGTTGTATACCGTGCGCATTTTTGCCATGCGCGAAACTTTAGGCGGTGGGTGTTCGTTTCGAACGGCGGAAGCGGGTGAAGAACACGAATCCACTGAATCCGGCCATCAGGATGAGCCACAACACGAGCAACCAGAACAGCACGGGCGAGAAGATGCGCGCAATGGTTGAAGCCACTGCGGTGTTTTCTGTAACCGCTGCAATATCTTGCGAACTGCCGTCAAATGCCACATTCCAGGTGATGGCGTCAATGCCATCTGGAGTGCCATTGGTAGAAAGCACTTTGCCTGGCAGTCGTGTGAGGAACGTCATGCTGACTGCTTGGCCGATGTCTTGATTCGAATCAGCGAGCGCCTGCTTATATGGCGCGCCACCGATGAGCGACAGCAGTTTGCCATCGGCGAATGCGTTCATGCCGCCGTTTACTTCAAGCGTTCCATTCAATGTGAATGTTGAATCGGTATCTTTGCCGTCACGTGACAGCGACATGTTCTTGAATGGTCCGTAATCTCCGCTGAGTTGATTCAGCAGGGTGGTTGCTTCTTGCGGGTTGTCGAAATGATGCGACACACGCACCTGCAATCCACCAGTCTCGGTCGCTGCAACATCGGAGACTTTCCAGCCGGCCGTCTTTGCGTCTTCAAAACTGAGGTCGCTAGCGATGTCGGGGTTGTTGGCAACAATTTCGGCGTCAACAGTGGTCACCAGCGCAACGTTGCCTGATCCATTTGGCTTCACTGTGAGTGTGACCACGTTGTCTACTCGGCATGCACCAAGCAGAACAACGGCCAGCAACAAACCAATCAGTGATCGCGCGCGTCTAGCTACTCGCTTGCTGCTCACGAATGAGTTCACTCAGGCGAAGAAGCTGTGCCTTCTCCGGCACCTGCAAGTTCAACTGCCGACGGCGGCTTAAAGCCTTCAACCGCAGAGAATGCCATTCGCTGTTCGCCTTCGTTCTCAGGGTCTGGTTCTGTTGCAACAACCACAATCTGACCTGCGGTGAATTGTTTGTTCAACAACTTCTCCGAGAGCGGGTCTTCAATGAGTCGTTGCAGTGCACGACGCAATGGACGAGCACCAAGTTGTGGATCGTAGCCACGCTTCGACAACAGCTCTTTCGCCGACTGGGTGAGTTCGAGACCAATGCCTAAACCTTCCAACTGACTGATGAGACGCTTGCTCATGAGGTCAACCATTTGCACAACTTCTTGCATGCCAAGTTCGTGGAACACGATCACTTCATCGATGCGGTTCAAGAACTCGGGTCGGAAGTGGCCCTTTAATGCTTCGTTCACCTTGTCGCGCATACGTGCATACGACATCGCTTCGTCGTTCTTGCCGAAACCAACATTTGACTTGCGCAAATCTTGTGTTCCCAAGTTTGACGTCATGATGAGCACGGTGTTGCGGAAGTCGGTGCTGCGACCTTGAGCGTCTGTCAAGCGACCTTCCTCAAGAATCTGCAACAGCGTGTTGAATACGTCTGGGTGAGCCTTCTCAATTTCGTCAAACAACACCACCGAGAACGGTTTACGACGTACGGCTTCAGTTAATTGACCGCCTTCTTCGTAACCCACATATCCAGGAGGCGAACCAACCAAACGGCTAACCGTGTGTTTTTCCATGTACTCCGACATGTCGAGCGAAATGAGTGCGTCGTCATCGCCGAACAAGAAGTTGGCCAGTGTTTTGGCCAATTCGGTTTTACCAACACCGGTTGGTCCCAAGAAGATGAACGATCCGCTTGGACGCTTTGGGTCTTTCAAACCTGCGCGCGTGCGACGGATGCTCTGGCTCACTGCCTTAATTGCATCCTCCTGCGAAATGATGCGCTTGTGCAGTTCAGCCTCCATGTTTAACAACTTGGCGGTTTCTTCTTCCGTCAACTTGTACACCGGAATTCCAGTCCAAATGCTGAGCACCTCGGCAATGGCTTCTTCGTCAACTTCGTCAAACAAGTCAATGCCACTTGCCTTTACGTCGGCTTCCTTCGCTGTGCGCTCTTCAAGCAACGCACGCTCTTGGTCGCGCAAACGGCCAGCCTCTTCAAAGCGTTGTTCTTCTACGGCTTTTTTCTTGGCTTCCTGCACGTCGTTGATCTTGTTTTCAATTTCTTTCAAATCCGGAGGAGTGGCCATGCGCT
>JALQWV010000183.1 GCA_023263465.1 Ilumatobacteraceae bacterium | reverse complement strand
GTGCTTGTGCTGATTGTTTTGGCTTCGCCGCTGGTGGCAGTGCGCAATATTGATATTGAGGGCGCAAAATATGCAAATGCAACGTTGATTGAAACCGTGTCAAAAAGTTTGCGAGGCAAGTCCGTGCTCACGGTTGACACGAACGCAGCTCAAAAACTACTGGAGACTGATCCATGGATTGAGTCAGTTCGCATCAAGACCTATCTTCCGAGTCGAGCGGTGATTGAGATCAATGAACGAGTACCAGTTGCGTGGTTCTTGGGGGTAGATAACCAAGGGAGAGTGATTGATCAGGAAGGTCGCGTGCTTGCGGTGGTCAATGGTCGCCCAACCGAGTACATGCTCATTGATGGCATTGGTCCGAATTTGATCGCTGGAGCAATGGCTTCTGAGTCGTACAAAGCCGCTGCACAATTGGCGATGTCGCTGCCTGATGAGATTCGCCCAGTGGTCAAAAATATGGGCGTTAATGGTCCGAATCAGGTAACCATGACCCTGTTGACTGGAGCGGTAGTGAAGTTTGGTGAGCCAGTCGACCTGCGGAACAAGCTCGTCAATGTTGTCGTGATTCTGCGCCGCCAGGACATCAACCAGATCGCAGGCATTGATGTGACCTCTGGAACCCCTGTGGTGTCTTCGCCGTAGTAGCCACCCAGCATGCGAGGCTTCCAATGCAGGCCTTGTTGGTCAACTAGCCTCGGGGGCGACGTCGTTACAGACGTTTCGCATATTTCGCATCAATCGAGTAACCGTTAACGGAGGCATGAACACTATGGCTGGAGCACCGCACAACTTTCTTGCAGTGATCAAGGTGATTGGCGTGGGCGGAGGCGGCATTAACGCTGTGCAGCGCATGATCGACTCCGGGATGAAAGGTGTCGAGTTCATTGCCATAAACACTGATGCACAGGCGCTGATGATGAGCGACGCAGAAGTGAAGATTGATATTGGTCGCGAGTTCACTCGTGGACTTGGTGCAGGTAGCGATCCAGAAGTTGGTCGAGAAGCAGCAGAGTCCAGCCGCGCAGAGATCGAAGAACTTGTTGCTGGTGCCGACATGGTGTTCATCACCGCAGGTGAAGGAGGTGGCACGGGAACTGGTGCGGCTCCGGTTATCGCAGAGATTTCGCGCGCAGCAGGTGCACTCACGGTTGGCATCGTGACACGTCCATTCAATTTTGAAGGTCGTCGTCGTGCTTTACAGGCAGAAGCAGGAATTTCTAAGCTTCGCGAAAAAGTTGACACGTTAATTGTGATTCCAAACGAGCGCTTGCTCGCTATTTCAAGTGACAAGACCAGCCTATTGGCGGCATTTGCGTCAGCAGACCAAGTGTTGTTGGACGGAGTGGTAGGAATCACCGGTTTGATCATGACTCCGGGTCTCATTAATACCGACTTTGCGGACGTGAAAATGATTCTTAAGAACGCGGGAACCTCGTTAATGGGGATCGGTCGAGGCACTGGAGACAATCGTGCAACGGTTGCAGCGAATGCCGCCATCAACTCGCCACTGCTTGAATCCTCGGTTGAAGGCGCTCGGGGAATTCTGTTGAATATCGCTGGTCCTTCAGACCTCGGATTGTTTGAAGTAAACACCGCTTCAGAAATCATCCATGCTGTGGCTCATCCTGATGCAAACATCATCTTTGGTTCGGTTATTGATGATGAACTTGATGACGAAGTAAAGATCACCGTGATCGCAGCCGGATTTGATCGTGCCGACAACACCACTTCGCGTCAACGTGAACCACGCGCCGTTGATACTGGTCGCATTCCAGAACAGCGTGGAAGTCGTTTGAAAGAGTTGTTCGGTGCTGGGGAAGACCCATTGCGCGACGACGATGACGGTCTTGACGTTCCTTCGTTCTTAAAGTAACTCTCACGTTGAACCAACGCAGCGTTAGTGAAGCAGTTGCTTCGCTGCGCAAACGAATAGCCAATGCCGGCGGAGAACATGTTGCACTCGTTGGAGTGACAAAAACCTTTGGCTCCGAAGCATGGCATTTTGCTCGGGTTGCTGGTTGCGACGCAGTTGGCGAAAATTATGCACAAGAGGTCGTCGCGAAGGCTGCTGAGGTGGTAAAGGCTGATCGCTTGCCGGTGCATTTCATTGGGCAATTGCAGTCAAACAAGATCAGACAATTAGTGGGACTAGTCGATGTCTGGCAGTCTGTGGACCGCCTTTCGCTCCTCACAGAAATCGCCAACCGCTCTCCCGTAACGGCACAGGTACTTCTGCAAGTGAACGTGACGGGTGAGAAGGGCAAGGGTGGCTGCTTGCCTGCCGATGTTGGCGAGCTAACCCGTGTTGCACACGATTTGGGCATTGACGTTTTAGGGCTCATGACAGTCGGGCCAACAAATGAAGACCCGAATGTGACCCGCTCCGCCTTTCGCACGCTCCGGTCAATGGTCAATGATCATGGATTGCAACAGTGCAGCATGGGCATGACCGGCGATCTCGAAATCGCAATCGAAGAGGGAAGCACCATGGTTCGCGTGGGATCGGCTGTTTTCGGCAACCGTCCATCACCGCCTAGGTAACTTGTTGTAACCTGTGCTTGATGTCAATGTTTAGACGAGCCATGGATTATCTGGGTCTTGGCCCAGATGACGCATACGACGACTACGACGCTTCGGTTGCGGTTGAACGCCCTCTTCCACGTCGCCGTCCAGAACCACGTGGACGCATGGTTCGCCAAGAAGAAGAGTATGACGACTACGAAGAATACGAAGACGACATAGTTGATCAGCGTGCGCCTCGCGCACCACGTGGCATGAACACTCGTGCTCCACAGCAGCGCGATGACTCCAGCGTGCAAGTTCGTCCATCAACAAGTGGGCTTCGCGCGCAGCCAACCGTTCGTCCGCTATCTGCAAACTCTGCACAACCAGTTGAAGTGCGACCAACGCGTTATGACCAAGCAAAAGAAGTCGCTGACTTGTTTAAGAGCGGCAATTCGGTGTTGTTGAATATCGGTTCGGCCGATAGCGATGTAGCACGACGCTTGCTTGATTTCACCAGTGGTTTGATTTATGGAATGCAAGGCACGATGGAAAAAGTGTCTCCAGGTGTGTTCTTGATAAAGCCATTTGGCGCAAGTTCTCCGCGCGGCTGACGTGTCTCTTGTTTGCTTCGCACTCGGCATTTTCATCTTCATGGTGTATGCGCGCGTTATTTTGTCGTGGTTTCCAGCTAACCCACATGGAATTTTTGGGCAGATATCACAAGTCATATACCAAATCACCGATCCGGTGTTGTTGCCGGTTCGGCGTGCATTGCCTCTCGTAGGGCCGCTTGATTTGTCGCCGATCGTTGTGGTGATCGGACTTTCGATTCTGCGAAGCGCCATTTGCTGATAGCAATGGACCGAGAGTAGCGAAGTCGTACACTTACGCATCGTGTCGTATCCACAAGTTGATCCGCAGCCAAACTTTCCGGCAATTGAAACCGAAACGTTGAAGTTTTGGCAACAGGACAACACCTTTGCTGCTTCGGTTGAGCAACACGCCACAACCGGCGACGCGTCAAACGAGTTTGTTTTTTATGATGGGCCACCGTTTGCAAACGGCCTCCCGCACTACGGGCACCTGCTAACGGGTTTCGTTAAAGACGCGGTGCCTCGTTATCAGACCATGCGCGGTAAGCGAGTAGAGCGGCGATTCGGATGGGATTGTCACGGTTTGCCAGCAGAGGCTGAAGCAGAGCGTCAACTCGGCATATCTGGTACTCAAGCCATCACCGACTATGGCATTGACAAATTCAATGAATACTGCAAGGTGTCAGTGTTGCAGTACACGGCTGATTGGGAGCGCTACGTCACACGTCAGGCCCGTTGGGTTGACTTTGCCAACGACTACAAAACCCTCGACACGTCGTATATGGAAAGTGTTATGTGGGCGTTTAAGGCACTGTGGGACAAGGGACTGATCTATGAAGGCTTCCGCGTGTTGCCGTACTCATGGGCGCTCGAAACTCCACTTTCCAATACCGAAACACGCATGGATGACGCATACAAAATGGTGCAAGATCCCGCGCTCACCGTTGCTTTCGTGTTGGAGTCTGGCGACCATCTGTTGGCCTGGACGACGACACCGTGGACGCTACCGAGCAACCTTGCCTTGGCAGTTGCGCCAGATGTTGAGTACGTACGTGTGCGGCACAACGACACGGTGTATGTGTTGGCTGAAGCGCGTCTGTCCGCATATGCGAAAGAACTTGATGGGGCAGAAGTGCTGGGAACTATTCGCGGTTCAGAACTCGTTGGCCAAAGATACACGCCACTCTTTCCATATTTCTCGGGACGACCAGGCGCCTTCCGTGTGTTTGCTGGCCAATTTGTCACCACTGAGGATGGCACTGGAGTCGTACACATGGCACCAGGTTTTGGTGAAGACGACTATCAGGTGTGCAAAGAGAACGGCATTGAACTTGTGGTGCCAGTAAACAGCAGAGGCGAATTCACCCAAGAGGTTCCCGACTATGCGGGCCTTCAGGTCTTCGAAGCGAATCCGCACATCATTCGTGCGCTCAAAGAGCGTGGAGTCGTATTGCGCCACGAAACCTACGATCACTCATACCCGCATTGTTGGCGCACGGGGAAACCGCTCATCTACATGGCATTGAGCTCATGGTTCGTCAATGTGACCGCAGTGAAAGACCGCATGGTGGCATTGAACCAAGAGATTCGGTGGGTACCGGAACATCTCAAAGACGGAAGCTTTGGAAAGTGGTTAGAAAACGCACGCGACTGGAACATCAGTCGCAATCGCTTCTGGGGGTCGCCAATTCCCGTGTGGCGCAGTGACAATCCGGATTTTCCACGTATTGATGTATATGGAAGCGTTGCAGAACTTGAGCGCGACTTCGGCGTGAAAGTAACAGAATTGCATCGTCCTGTAGTTGACGATTTGGTGCGACCAAACCCTGATGACCCATCGGGCAAATCCACTATGCGTCGCGTGCCCGAGGTGTTGGACTGCTGGTTTGAAAGCGGGTCGATGCCGTTTGCGCAAGTTCATTATCCATTCGAAAATCAGGAATGGTTCGAACAGCACAACCCGGGTGATTTCATCGTTGAGTACATAGGTCAAACTCGGGGCTGGTTTTACACCTTGCATGTGTTAGCCACAGCACTATTTGATCGTCCTGCATTTTCAACGTGTGTGAGTCATGGCATTGTTCTCGGTGCTGATGGTCAAAAGATGTCGAAGAGCCTTCGCAACTACCCGGACCCAATGGGAGTGTTCGATAACTACGGCGCGGATGCGATGCGCTGGTATTTGCTTTCCTCGTCAATTTTGCGTGGTTCTGACTTTGCAGTGACCGAAGAGGGGATTCGCGACACAGTACGCCAAGTGATGTTGCCGCTGTGGAACAGCTGGTATTTCTTGTCGCTCTATGCAAACGCTGAAGGCAAGTCAGGAAAGGTTGACTTCTCGTCCAACAACGTGTTGGACACGTACATATTCTCGAAACTGCACCACCTGGTGAATGACACCACCGTGAGCATGGACGCATATGACTTGTTCAATGCGTGTCAGCAAGTCCGCACATTCCTTGATGTCCTAACAAATTGGTACATTCGTCGCAGCCGCAATCGTTTTTGGTCTGGCGATCAACAGGCAATTGACACGTTGCATACCGTTCTAGACGTATTGACCCGCGTTGCAGCACCCTTGCTGCCACTGGTTACCGAGCAGGTGTACATCGGTCTTACCGGCAATCGCAGCGTTCACCTCACCGAGTGGCCCATTGCTGCTGACATTCCTGTTGACAACGAATTGGTAATCGTGATGGACCAAGTTCGCGATGTATGTTCAACAGCACTGTCATTGCGGAAATCGCACTCCCGCCGCGTTCGGCTCCCACTAGCCAGCCTTACCGTTGCTTCGCCGCTTGCGCCAGGGCTACAACCATTCGTGTCAATCATTACTGAAGAAGTAAACGTACGGGAAGTAAAACTAACTGCAGATGTTGCCGGAGTTGCGCGACACGAATTGCAAGTAGTTCCAGCAGCTCTAGGGCCGCGACTTGGCAGTGATACTCAAAAAGTGATCGTCGCCGTGAAGAAGGGCGACTGGAACCAACAGGGTGATGTGGTAATTGCAGGCGGTTACGAACTTCAGCCACACGAATATCAGTTGAAACTGTTGGCGGCAGTTGGTGATGCAGAAATGACTGCAAGCTCGGCCTTGCCAGATGGCAAGGGAGTGGTGTTGCTTGACATTGCACTCACACCAGAACTCCTGGCGGAAGGAACTGCTCGCGACATTGTGCGAATTGTGCAGCAAACTCGCCGAGAGGCTGATCTCGGGGTGTCCGATCGGATTCATTTGATGCTTGGCCTGCCAGACGATGTGGCTGAAAAGGTTGCTCCCTTTGTTGACTACATCTGTGCAGAAACCCTTGCGGAGCGCTTGTCCTACAATACGGACGCGCCGCGAACCACGGACCTCGATGGGACTCCCATCTATGTTGCTGTGGAACGACTACGGTAAAGCGCCAAGTCAGGGAGGTAGTTATGCCAGCAAAACCAACCAAGAAGAAGGCTGTTTCCAAGAGACCCGCAGCCAAGAAAAAATCTGTCCCTAAAAAGCCAGCAGCAAAGAGGAAGCCTGTTGCCAAGAAGCCTGTGAAGAACAAGGCTGCGGCAGCGAAGAAGAAGGCTGAGCTTGCCAAGAAGGCTGCGCTGAA
>JALQWV010000201.1 GCA_023263465.1 Ilumatobacteraceae bacterium | reverse complement strand
GCAATCTTTCTTGCTGTCATTCCCCGCTTCTGTTGCCGGGCTGCGGTGAATTGGCCCCGTGCGACCTTGCGGCTCACGGTTGCTCTCTACCCCCTAATTAGGCGGCGAGAGCGAACTGCTTGTTGGCAGTTGTTTTTTTGCCCCGTTTTACGAGTCTGAGCAACTCGGGTCGCACGCTCGGCCAGCGACACTGACGTCGAAACCTGTCAGCCCCGTTAACTTTGTTTGCGCTGTCAGTGTAGGGCAACGGTGTACGCAATTATTCGAAAGTTATTGCGCTTGCTTTTTCTGCCTGCCAGCCTCGCGGCGCATCTCCAATTCAGATTCTTTCTTGGCAATGGCTTGGCGTCGATCTGCCTTCTGTCGTCCCTTTGCCAATGCAATATCAACCTTTACGCGACCTTTGCTGAAGCGCACCTCCAGCGGAACGATGGTGAGTCGCTCCTTGTTGATGCGGTCTTGCATGCGACGAATTTGCTCGCGGTGGAGAAGTAATTTGCGACGGCGCATGGGTTCGTGAGCACCAACACCATGAGCGAATTCGTATGAAGCGATATGAATCCCGTCAAGCCACATTTCACCGTTCACCACGTGCGCATAGGCGTCGGCGAGTTGCACCTGCCCAGAACGCACGCTTTTGACTTCGCTTCCGAGCAGCACAATGCCGGCCTCAACTACGTCCACAATGGTGTAGTCGTGCCGTGCCTTGCGATTACTGGCAATCACCCGGTCGAGGTGTTCCCGCTCGCTCTGCTTGTTGTGTGCGTTCATAACGTTCGTTTCAGCATACGGGTAGCCTGAAAATGCGATGAGTACTCAATCCACACTTTTGGTATCACCTCAGGTATTGCAGGCAATTGGCGAGCACGCAATTTCGTGCTATCCAGAGGAGGCATGTGGACTGTTAGTTGGCAACATCGCATCAAGCGAAGTGCTCGAATTTCATGCATGCGAAAACATCGCGCATTCGGCCAAGGTATACACCATTAACCCAAAGCAGCATTTGGTAATTGAAAGAAATGCGGAGGACGCCGGGCTGGAGGTGGTCGGGGTAGTGCACAGCCACACCCATACCGAGGCGTATCCAAGCTCAACCGATGTTGCCCAAGCTCCAGACCCGGGCTGGCACTACATGATTGTCACGTTGAAGCGCGGGGTCCCCGAACCACGAAATTTCCGCATCATTGATGGGGTTATTTCCGAAACGGCAATTCAGGAGCACAACTAAACATTGGCGTTTTCCGGGGGTTAGAATTATGACCAATGCAGTCAACAATCACCAGCCCGCGAATGAAGATCAGTGAGAGTGTCCTCGACCTCATTGGCAATACGCCTGTTGTTGATGTCAGCAATTTGTCACCGAACCCACGTGTTCGGTTAATCGCAAAACTCGAAGGCCAGAATCCATTTGGTTCGGTAAAAGATCGCATCGCCAAATCAATGATTGATCAAGCGATTGCAGACGGAAAACTGAAGCCAGGGCAGCGCATCATGGAGCCATCTTCTGGCAACACCGGAATTGCACTTGCTGCGATTGCGGCAGTGAAGGGAAACCCCATCACGATCTTGATGCCAGAAAGTGTTTCCATAGAGCGTCGTCAGATGCTTGAAGTGTTCGGTGCGGAAATTATTTTGACTCCAGGACCTGAAGGATCAAATGGTGCAGTGCGTCGCGCAGAAGCGTTGTCCGCAGAGCATCCAGAGTGGTGCTTCATGCATCAGTACCAAAACGATGCGAACCCACGAGCGCACTACAACACAACTGGCCCAGAAATTTGGCGCGATGTTCCTGAAGTAACGCACTTTGTTGCAGGCCTTGGCACCAGCGGAACGCTCATGGGTGTTGGTCGCTACCTCAAAGAACAAAATGCAGAAGTAAAGATTGTTGCGGTTGAGCCACCTCTTGGTGAGCGCGTTGAAGGACTGCGCAACTTGGATGAAGGTTACATTCCGCCAATTTTTGACAACTGGCACGGTATCAATTTGCTCGATCGCAAACGAGTTGTTCGTCCACGCGAAAGTTTGGAAATGACGCGCCGTTTGGTTCAGGAATGCGGAATCTTCGCTGGTATTTCGTCGGGCGCATCACTTGCGGGTGCACTCAAAGTCGCAAGCGAAATTGAAGAAGGAACCATTGTGTTCATCGTGTGCGATGGTGGTTGGAAGTACTTGTCGACAGGTGCTTACACCGACAATCTTGATGCAGCAGAAGCCGCAGCCGAGAAAATCATTTACTTCTAATTTCGCGTCAGCCGCCAATTACCAGGACAACAAGACCGACGAGCACAATTGCGGCAGAAGTAATTCGCCGACGGTGATCACCTTCATCGAGCATTTTCCAACCCGCAAATGCTGCGATGACCACGCTCGATTCACGTAACGAAGCGACGTATCCAACGGGAGCATGGCGATATGCAATCATGACCAACATGTATGCCACGGTGGAAAACACTCCTGCAGCACTCATGATTTTCCAATGAGCGCGCATGGTTGGAATCATCTGTTTGTGGCTACGAATGCTTGCGTATAACGAAACGAATACCGCGGCCGCAATGTTGAGTGCTAGCGCGTATGCAACTGGTTGAGATTGTCGTGTGCCATGACCATCTACTACTGAGTACACCGCGATGGTTGATGCAACGGCAAGTGCCGCGCCAACAACATGCCACGATCCGCTCTTTGCAAGAACGAACAACCCGAGAACCGCGAGCAAGATTCCAATGGTTGAAGTGAGTGAAAGCTTGTCGTTCAGAAACAAGACTCCTCCTGCAGCGGCAGCAAGTGCACCTGCGCCGCGAACGATGGGGTACGACATGGAGAAATCTCCACGGTCATAAGCACGCGAAAGAAGCATCAGATACGGAACATGGGTTGCGCCACTGACCAACGCCCATTCCCATGCAATATGAGGAAGCGAACCAACAAGTGCCCACGTAAAGAGCGCAAATGTGCTGAGTATTCCGCCAATAGTGAATTGCCCCCACAGCGCCAGCCGGCGATCGGCGCTTTGCTTCACCAGCAAATTCCACGAGGCATGGAGTACAGCGGCGGTTAACGCAAGCACAGTGGCAAGAAGCACCAAGTCAGACTATTGCGCTGGCGTATTGTGGAAGCCGATGCCAGACAAGCCGAATAGTGCAGGTGGCCCGATCGGCATGTTCGACTCGGGATTTGGCGGACTCACGGTTGCGCGAGCGGTGATTGATCTGCTGCCTCATGAAGACGTGGTGTACATCGGCGATACGGGAAGGTACCCGTATGGCAATAAACCGGCCGAGCACGTGCGCGAATATGCCAAGGAACTGGCATGGAGTTTGGTTCGTGACTTCAATGCAAAATTGGTGGTTATTGCTTGTAACACCGCAGCGTCGGTGGCACTTCACGAACTCGCAGAAGAATTGCCAGTGCCGGTGCTTGGGGTAGTGGAACCAGGCGCGCGAGCACTTGTGCGTGCAACTCAGAATGGCAAAGTTGGCGTCATTGGAACCGTAGGAACCATTTCCTCTGGCGCATATGTGCAGGCAATTCGCGACACGAAGGCAAATGTTGCACTCACATCGGCTGCGTGCCCGGGGTTTGTTGAATTTGTAGAGCGCGACCAAACCACGGGAGACGAAGTAACGGTGCTGGCAGAACGTTTGCTTGCGCCAGTGCGCGATGCAGGAGTAGATGCACTGTTACTTGGGTGCACTCACTATCCGTATCTGTCGCGGGTGATTGGTGAAGTGATGGGACCGAAAGTAGTGCTGGTGAGCAGCGGAGATGAAACAGCGTTCGCCGTGCGCGACGCTCTAGCCGAATCGGCGATGGCGGCTACGAGTGGTGTTGGTTCGCATCGCTTTTTATCCTCGGGCGATATCGCATGGTTTGCTCAACTCGGACGCCGATTGCTTGGCCCAGAACTTGATAGTGCAGAACAATGGTCAAACAACAAGAATTAATAACAACAGGAAGAAATACTGATGACACGCTTTGACGGCAGACAACACAACGAACTTCGTCCGATTTCGTTTCAACGCGACTTCACTGAAATGTCTGCGGGTTCGGTACTCGTGTCGTTTGGAAAAACCCGAGTGTTGTGCACCGCTTCATTAGACGAAGATGTTCCGCGTTGGATGAAGGGCAGTGGTAAGGGTTGGGTCACTGCGGAGTATTCCATGCTTCCAGGTTCGTCGCCAGAGCGTGTTGGTCGTGAAGCTGCAAAAGGAAAGCAGTCCGGGCGAACTGTAGAGATTCAACGCTTGATTGGCCGTGCATTGCGATCATCAATTGATATGAAGCAACTCGGTGAGCGTCAGATTCTGATTGACTGCGATGTGTTGCAGGCCGACGGAGGAACTCGCACCGCAAGTATTTGTGGAGCATTTGTTGCGTTGCACGATGCGATTACCCGCATTCAGCAAAATGGTGGGCTTGCAGTCAACCCGCTGCATTCAATGTGTGCAGCCATCAGCGTAGGAATTCACAATGGAAATCCTGTGCTTGACCTTCCTTACGAAGAAGATTCAAAAGCCGAAGTAGACATGAACGTGGTCATGTTGCAGCCGATTAACGGCGGCGAGCCAACGTATGTTGAAGTGCAAGGCACGGCCGAAGGAAAAGCATTTTCGCGCAGCGATTTGGATTCTTTGCTTGGGCTTGCTGCAGGAGGACTCGAGCAGATTTTCGCTAAGCAACGCGAAGTGATTGCCACGCCACCGACGCCGCGCCAACTCGGTCGGTAACGATGTTGCGCGCAGTCTGCGCATCTGCCAACCAGCACAAGGTTGCCGAAATTTTTGACCTGATGGGTGGAGTCATTGACTTGCAGCCACGTCCAGCAGATTTGGCCGATGTACTTGAAGATGCAGACACGCTTGTTGGCAATGCGCGTCTAAAAGCGATCGCCGTTTGCGCTGCAACAGGGCTGCCTGCATTGGCTGATGACACTGGGTTGGAGGTAGATGCGCTGAGCGGTGCGCCCGGAGTTCGCACTGCGCGCTTTGCGGGAGAGCACGCAACTGATGCGGATAATCGGGCGAAGATGCTGCGTGCGCTTGAAGGAAAAGTGCGAACGTGCAGGTTCAGAACCGTTGCCTTGCTGCGGTTTCCTGATGGACGAGAAATCATTGCTGAAGGTGTGTGTGAGGGAAGCATCGCTGAGACAGAAATTGGTGAGCGTGGATTTGGTTACGACCCGTTGTTCATTGCACGCGATGGCGACGGGCGAACGTTTGCTCAAATGTCTGCGACTGAAAAACACGATTTGTCCCACAGGGGCAAGGCGTTTCGTGCGCTGTCTCTAGCAATCGTAAATTCGGTGAACAATCCTTAATTAATTTCAAACGAGTCGAGGTCGGAACCGACGGTCACTTTGCCTGTATATCCGCCCGTGCGAATATCTGAAATAAACGATTCGCAATCTTGCTCATTGCGCGGCTGAGGGATGAGATGGGTAAGTACAAGATGTGGGACCTCGGTTCGAGCAGCCATTTGGCCGAGTGCAATGGTGTCTGCGTGATAGTCAAAAATCTGTTCAAATTTAGAGCCCTTAATTGCGTGACTCATTGCCTGAGTTCTGCATGCTTCGTGAATCAAAAGCTGTGTGCCGCGAGCGAAAGCTTCCACCTCTGGGCAGACTCGCGTATCTCCAGAGATGACCACTGAACCATTCGGTGTATTCACGCGATAAGCAACTGCATCGGGAACTGGCTCATGGTGAACGGCGATTGCTAGGACACTGACTGTTCCGTCAGGAGATTGCCAAACAGTTTGTGGATTGCTGGTGGTCTCAAATGCACTCAGGGAAAATTTTGGAGGGATTTCCTGGACGTGTTTGATGCGTAGATCAATATCAATTTCAAATGCATCAAGCATCCGAGTTACAAACTGCTCTGGTGCTCCCCAGGGGCAAACAATTTCTATCGCCGAAGTTGGATGCAAAGTTTGTTGAATCCATCGCGTTAATACGACATCTGCTAGATCCATCACGTGATCGCTGTGGACGTGAGTGAGAAAGACTGCAGATAATTGATGAGGTGCGATTCCGCACTCTGCAAGCCGAATGACTGTCCCTCGGCCAGCGTCGAATTGCAACGTGGTGTCTTTATATTGAATGAGAACCCCCGCACCAGCCCTTCCCGGAGCAGGATGCGGTACTCCCGTGCCAGTCAAAGTGACGGTAGTGGTTTGAATTGCGTTCATATGCAGTGATTGGTGAGGGTGCCAATTCCTGTGAGGGTGGTTGTGATGATGTCGCCTGATTTGAGAAATAGTGGTGGTTTACGACTTACTCCAACGCCTCCTGGCGTACCAGTGAAAATGACATCACCTGGCAATAGTTCAACAACGCTCGAGAGAAACTCAATTATTTGGGAAACGCTGAAAATGAGATCGTTCGTTAATGAGCGTTGCATTTCGATTCCGTTTACAGAACAAGAAATTTCCAGACAGTCACGATTGGCAAGTTCATCAACTGAGACCAGCCAGGGACCAAATGGCGAATAGCCGGCCCGACTTTTTCCTAAACCGAATTGGGGAGGTGTGCTGGAAAATTGAAGTCCTCGATCTGAAATATCCTGACCTGGGCACACTCCTGCGATGTGGCTCCATGCAGACTCTTGTGAAATATTTCTGCCACCGTGAGAAATGACAACAACCAACTCGGCTTCAAAGTCAACTAGTGCCCCAGTAATTGGCACATCGCCGTTAGGAGAGTTCACGGATGAACTGAATTTTGGAAATGTGAGTGGGACTTTAGGGATTTCCATCCCCGACTCTTCTGCGTGAGAGCGATAGTTGAGTCCGATACCAAACATTTGACGTGGACATGGTGAGGGTGCTTGAAGTGCTGAAACATCTAGTGGGATGTCAAACCTCAGTTGCTGCCCAGCGATTGCGAGAACCTTTTCCCATTGTGCAAAGCACAACCACGGATCGGAGGGCAACGCGCCATGTGATGCCTTTTCAACATCGACAAGTGCATCGGCATGAGGCGACACCAGATGGGCCCGACCGTCCAGAACTGCAAAGCGCATAAATCCTCCTATTTGATGGCGAATGCTGGTTCGCTACCCTTCATATTAGTCAATTGACTAATATGAAGGGAAATTGCATGAAAGGAACAATATGAGCAATCGAGTTAGGCCAACCGGTATTGGACACATTGTGTTGCGAACGAGGAAATACGAGGAAATGATTTCCTGGTGGTGCACATTTTTGGGTGGCGAAGTACGAATGCGCACTGATTACATGGCTTTTCTGCAGTTTGACGAAGAGCATCATCGGCTTGCCATTGTTGGCTTTCCACACTTCGCAGAACCCGTCGCTGACGCCATAGGGGTCGACCATTTTGCATTTAATTTTGCAAATCTTGATGATCTTTTTGCGAAGTACGACGAAATGTGCGCGTTGGATTGTGCGCCATATTGGACAATTAACCACGGAATGACACTGTCTGCGTATTACCGGGACCCAGATGGAAATCAGGTAGAAACTCAAGTCGACACCATGACACCTGAAAATGCTGATGCGTTTATGAAGACTGCCGAATTTTTTCAAAATCCGATTGGCATCAATGTGGATTTCCCGACATTGATTGCACGGTATCGAAATGGAGTGCCGGCAGAGGAGATTCTTGATTACGCACTTGCAGGAAAATAGCAATGCGTAATTCACGAGCAGACGAAAAGCTCGTAAACGCCGCAAGCGAATTACTTGTAGAAGTTGGCCCTCATGGGGCAACGGTAAGGTCCATTGCTGCTCGTGCTGGAGTAAATCACGGGCTTGTTCATCACTACTTTGGGAGTAAAGAGCAATTGTTGCGTGCTGCAATGATCTCCTTGCTTGAGCAACATCAAGAATTTGTTAAGCGAGAAGGTGGAGGGAGTCCGATCCCACCACCAATGTTGTTGCTAGAACAGAACCGATACTTGCGAGCAGTTGCACAATGTTTACTCGATGGCGCTTTTGATCTCGCTTTACTTGAGGTAACCGAGGGGCTGTCTGTTCCGCGAGCAGCGCTTCACCACTCGTTGAGCAAGTCCGGCAAATCGCTAACAGTTGAAATTAAATCGGCGTTTTGTGCAGCAATGGCTTTCGAAATGGGATGGGTGCTGTTTGAACCATTTATGTTTGCTGTGACAGACATGTCTTCTGATGAAGTTCAGCATGCACGTCAATTCGCAGCTCGCGTAAGACAAAGCATGGCAAAGATGGCGGTGTGATGGGAAACAAACATCCCGTAGTCATTATCGGTGGTGGCCCGGTGGGTCTGACCATGAGCATTGCCTTGTCTGTCCGCGGCATTTTTAATGTTGTTCTTGAGCGCCAGAGTCGGGTGTATGAACTACCGCGTGCAATTGTGATGGATGCCGAAATTCGCCGGGCCTTTGTTGAGCTTGGCTTTGGGTCCGAGTTGGCCAATGTTCTCACTCCTATGTCACGGGCTGACTTTGTTGATTCGGATGGAAACGAAGTAATGGGAATTGATGTTTTTCACATTCATCAATTTGGTCTTCCTGCAGTGAGTTGCCATTATCAACCAGAACTAGATGAACTTCTGTTGTCAATTGCAAAGCGATGTGGCGCAGACATTCGTTTTGGCTGTGAAGTAATTGGAATAGACGCAACCGAGCAGCAGGTGTCGGTGACGACGGTGGATGGAGAAAATGTATGCGCAGATTTTGTTGTTGCCTGCGATGGCGCATCAAGCTCTATTCGGAAGAAAATTGGAATTCAACTTGAAGATCTTGCGTTTGAGCAGGATTGGCTTGTTGTGGATCTTGAAATATTACACCCAGAGGCGTCTCAGTTACCCAATGTGACGAGACAGGTTTGCGATAGGGATCGCCCAGTCACGCTGGTTCGTGGTCACAAGAATTTCTATCGGTTTGAATTTCAATTACAACCGGGTGAAATTCCATCAGAGATGAACACCGAGAGAACAATTTGGTCGCTTCTTGAGAAGTGGGTAACCCCGAAAGACGTTCGTCTTATCAGACATGCTGCATATCGCTTTCATGGAGTAGTGGCTACATCTATGCAACAGGGTCGCATCTTCTTGGCGGGCGACTCCGCACACCAGATGCCCCCATTCATGGGTCAAGGGTTAAACACGGGCATGAGAGATGCTTTCAATCTGTCCTGGAAAATGGCTCTCGTGGTGAAGGGTAGAGCAAAAAGAAAAATCTTGGAAACCTACGGACAGGAACGTATTGGCCATGCCAAGAGTGTTGTGATGCATTCAATTGATACGGGACGTCTTATCGACCAAATCGCAGGACGTGTGAGCCATGGAATTGAGGAGTCCGCGGGTTATGGAGGAGCGCGACCACAGCCAAAATTAGGGGAGAGCAGGTTGCAATTCGGTCAGCAGGATAATGGAACCATGTTTACACGAATTCACGAACTCGAAGGCGCGGAAATGAAAGATGGCTCATTCCAACTAGTTTCATCCACGAAATCTATGGATCATTTTTCTCTTTTTGGGACACCATTGCAGAGTCATGTGCTTGACGGTATTGAAGGCATGTACTTAGTTCGCCCCGATGGATATGTCGCAGGAGTTTTTGAGAACAATCGTGAACTTGCTAAATATTTAGATCAAATCGCTTCTGAGTTCGCATAACAAAATTACCAACCGCGTAAGTCAATTGCCCATCGGTCAACGATGTCGTCATCGTTTACAATCCACGCGGCGTCGTGTTGAGCAACAGTTGGATCAATATGTGCAGGGGTAACACGAATTCGTGTACCAACTTTTGGTGGAGCGCCTTCAACCGGAGAGAACGTGGTGTGTTCGTCGGAGCAGAACCAAACGGAATGCCCCTCAATGGTGGGATTGCCGTGATCCATGCCAAGCGACTTCAGGCCCACATCTATTACCGCCCACTGTGGATTCGACGAAATGACTGTGCCGACGACAAACACTGCTTGAGCAAAGGGCAAACCAAGTTGCGCGTACTGCGTATCCATTAATGAATACGAGCCAGCTTGTATTTCCGTGACACCGGTGTTGCCGTGCAAGTTGTAAGTGCCGGTTCCTCCAGCAGAGATGATTTCGCCACCTACATCGTTGGCCGCAGAGCGAAGCAAAGCCATGCAGGCTTCAACCTTGGCGAGGCGTTCACTGTGTTCGGCAACCATCATGAGGTGGCCTTCGTAGCCCATCACGCCGCGAACGGTTTTGCCAAGCGAACGTGCTTTGTCGGCAAGTGAGCCAGCGAGTTCTGGTGCAATACCGCAACGGGGTAGTCCAACATTGACGTCGATGAGCACATGTTGAATACCTGCAGCGTGAGTAGCTTGCAAAGTCTCGTCAGAATCAATCGCCACGGTGATGAGTGCACTGTCTTGCAGTGCTGCCATTTCTTGCAGTCGAACGACATCAACGCTTTCGTTGGCAAGCAGTAGATCGTCTCCTACACCGGCTTTCACCATGCCCACTACTTCACGTGGAGTAGCGCAGGTGAATGTGGTGTGTCCGGCACGAACCTGTTCGCGTGCAAGCGAGGTGCACTTCGTCGCCTTCATGTGTGGTCGCAAGCGTGTGCCAGGTAGAGCCGCCGCCATGGTGGCAATGTTTTGTTGTGCAATAGCGCCATCAATCACGAGCGCTGGGGTTTGTACCTCGGATAGGTGCGCTGGTTGAGAACTCACAGTGCCGACGGAGAGACTCGAACTCTCACTGACAGCATCCTAAGTGCTGTGCCTCTGCCATTGGGCTACGTCGGCTAATCGCGATAAGGGTAGTGGCAAGGGGGTCGTTTCTTGACACAATGTAAAGCGTGACTACAACATTGACTTCCTCCCAAGACTCAGATGCCCTTGCTAGCCAGCTTGGATTAGCTGACACCATCGTGGACGAAGGGTCCTTGGCCGAAAGCATTCGCAAATGTGCCGCCAACAATGTGGTGTTGCCAACATTCGCCCAGTTAGCGAACCCCACTCTTATCCCTCTAGATATTGCAGCGGGGGCTGACAAGAACGCTCCAGATTCGCGCAACTTGTTTCGCGTGCATTGGTTTAACGACATGGCGGGAAATCGGGTCAGCGTTCCCGATCACGTGGTGTTGCCAAAGTCGTTGACGGGTGTTGACAGTCCGATCGTGGTGATGTTTGGCGATCGTTTCCCCATGATCACAGCGCACAAAGTGTTGGCGGCATACTCATGTTTGGCACCGCGTGTCATCACCGGACAATTCAATCCGTCAACTCAGCGAGCAGTGTGGCCGTCAACAGGTAACTATGCGCGCGGTGGCGTTGCTATCAGCAAAATTATGGGCGCTCGTGGAGTGGCGGTATTGCCTGCAGGAATGTCGCAAGAGCGTTTCGACTGGCTTGATCGTTGGACAAGTGACCCAAGCGACATCATTCGTACACCTGGAACTGAAAGCAATGTTAAAGAAATTTACGATGCGTGCAATGAAATGCAAAAAGATTCAAAGAACTTCATTTTCAATCAGTTTTGCGAATTTGGAAACTACCTTGGCCACTACGAAGTAACAGGAAGTGCACTGGCAACGGTGTATGAACACGTTGCCAAAGGATTGAATCGCCCAAACCTTCGCCTTGCAGCATTCACCAGTGCCACGGGCTCCGCTGGAACTATTGGTGCAGGTGATCACCTGAAGGATAAGTACGGAACAAAGATCGTTGCAGTTGAAGCACTTGAGTGCCCGACAATGCTTGAGAATGGTTTCGGTGAGCACAACATTCAAGGCATTGGCGACAAGCACATTCCGCTCATTCATAACGTGATGAACACCGACGTCGTTGCTGCGGTTTCCGACCGCGCAACCGATGAGCTCGACGTATTGTTCAACACTTCGGCAGGACGCGATTACTTAGTGCAGCGTAAGCATGTTCCGCAAGCAGTGGTTGACACGTTGCAGCATTTTGGATTCTCATCAATCTGCAACACCATTGCCGCCATCAAAACAGCAAAACTGCTCGGCCTTGGTGCAGACGATGTGCTCATCACCATTGCCACAGACGGAGCAGATCTTTACCCGAGTGAGCGCGTGAAGACCATGAAAAAGCGCTTTAACGACAATTTCACGCAAGTTGATGCAGCCGAGGTGTTCGCTGAGCATTTGGCAACCGTGCAGACCGACTCGATGATTGATTGCACCGAACGCGATCGCAACCGCATTTTCAACCTTGGCTATTACACATGGGTTGAGCAGCAGGGAACGCCACTTTCGGTGTTTGAAGCACGCCGCTCGCAGTCGTTCTGGCAGAACTTGCGCAGTCACGTTCCAACGTGGGACGCCATGATTACCGAGTTCAACGCACGTGTCGCAGCTACGAAGTAACGAGCAATGTCCACGCTCGCTCAACCGCAAGTTGGGTGGAAGTGTGCTGTGTG
>JALQWV010000014.1 GCA_023263465.1 Ilumatobacteraceae bacterium | reverse complement strand
TACTACCCGCCTCGCGAATGTGATAACCAGAAATAGAAATAGTGTTCCACTTTGGAACGTTCTTAGAGCAGTACTCGAAAATGTTGGTAATGATGCGCATCGACGGCTTTGGTGGATACACGTAAGTTCCGCGCGCGATGTATTCCTTCAAGAGGTCGTTCTGAATGGTGCCGCTAATTGCCGTGCTTGGCACACCGCGCTCTTCTGCAACCAACTCGTACATCAACAGCAAAATTGCAGCCGTTGAGTTAATGGTCATCGACGTAGTGACTTTGTCGAGCGGCAAATCGGCAAGCAGTGTGCGCATGTCATCGAGCGAATCAATAGCAACGCCAACTTTTCCAACTTCGCCCGCCGAACGGGCATGATCGCTGTCGTAACCCATTTGCGTTGGCAAGTCGAAAGCACAGCTCAGTCCTGTTTGACCAGCCTCAAGCAAAAACTTGAATCGCTGGTTAGTGTCGGCCGCGCTGCCGAAGCCCGCGTATTGGCGCATGGTCCACAAGCGGTCACGGTGCATCGTTGGGTAAATGCCGCGTGTGTATGGCTGCTGGCCAGGAGCGCCAAGCGCAGTCGTGGGGTCGAAGGCCCCCAGAGATTCGGCTGTGTATAACGGATTAATGGTGATGCCAGAGTCGGTCTGGCGCTCGCGAGGGGTTTCAGCCATGGGTCTAGGTTACGAGATGGAGCCCAAATTGTCGCATGGCTAGCCTTGCCATATGACCGCAACCGAGAACAGCACCCGCATGATTGACGGAGTCGAACTGAAGCCACGCGAATTGGCATCCATTGGTCGACCACAATACGACTCAGTTGAAGATGAACGTCGAGCGCGAAAAATTGGTCTCGCTGCTGCGCTACGCGTGTTTGGTCGCCTCGGATATGGCGAAGGCGTTGCTGGACACATCACTGCACGTGACCCAGAGTTCACCGACTGCTTTTGGGTGAACCCATTTGGCAAAAGTTTCCGCCACATGAAAACCAGCGACCTCATTTTGGTCAATCATGACGGCGAAGTGGTGTACGGAACACAACCAGTGAACCGTGCAGCGTTTGTCCTGCATGCAGCAATTCATAAAGCACGACCAGATGTGATTGGTGCAGCGCATGCGCACTCCACATACGGCAAAGCATGGTCATCGCTCGGTCGCAAGCTTGACCCAATTACCCAGGACGCATGCATTTTCTACAATGACCACACCGTCATTGCTGAACAAGGTGGCAAAGTGGTGTTTGAAGTTGCAGCAGGCGAAGAATTCGCATCGCTGTTTCCAACAGGAAAAGCAGCCATCCATCAAAACCACGGTTTGTTCACCGTTGGCACCACCGTAGAAGCAGCGGCATTTTGGTTCATCACCATGGACCGCAGTTGCCAAGCACAACTACTTGCAGAAGCAGCGGGAACACCGAAACTCATTGACCATGACTCGGCAACGTACACACAGCAACTCACAGGTTTCGCAGATGCAGGATGGTTCCAGTTTCAGCCTCTGTTCCAGGAAATTTGCGCAACAGATCCTGACCTGTTCGATTGAGCGATAACTCTGCACCACTCGCACAGAAAACGCTGAATGCCCGATTAGGCGGTTTACCGCCCGAGTTATTCTTCATTTGTTCTGCAAGCGCTCAATACATCGGCGCCGTCATTGCATTCCGATTATTTGACCGCGTTGCCCCCGAAAGTGTTGCTTGGTTGCGTGTTATTGCTGCTTCGTTGATTCTGATTATTTTTTCCGCGCCGCGACTGCTTCGCCAAGGTAGATGGTCGCGCAGCGAACTCATTTCTGCTGCGGCGTTTGGAATTTCAGTTGCACTGATGAACCTGACGTTCTATTTGGCAATTGATCGATTGGACTTAGGAAAAGGTGTAGCCATTGAATTCATCGGGCCAATATGTGTCGCTGCATTTCAAACCAAGACTCGTCGCAACGCTCTCGCGCTTGCTCTAGCCACAATCGGAGTCCTCGTTCTTTCGGGCTTTGAACTGGGTAACGAACCGCTCGGACTGCTGTATATCTTTCTTGCCTCTGCCTGTTGGGGTGCATACATAGTGATCGGTTCAAAAGTTGCTCAATTGAACCGTGGCGTATCCGGGCTCGGCGTCGGGCTTGCAATTGGCGCGGTGGTTATTGCCCCATTTGGTGCTGCGAACAGTGGTCCAGCGTGGAGTTCGCCATCCATTCTTTTTGCCTGTGTGTTAGTCGGACTTTTTTCAAACGCACTTGGCTATGGAATCGAGCAGTCGATCATGCGCAAGATTCCTGTGCGTCGATTTTCTGTTTTGCTGGCATTGCTTCCTGTCACTGCAGTGGTGTTTGGATTTTTGTTTCTTGATCAAACTCCAACGCTCATTGATTTACTAGGAATGTCCCTTGTGTTGGTTGGCGTAATGGTGCAACAACGAGATGTGTTGCCCGCAGCCAGCGAAACCGCATGAAACTCACATAAATCTTTACATTTCTTCGCTTAAGCCATGCCCTGACCTTGCCGATACCTATCGGTAGACTGAACAGAAGCCATTGAGGAGATTTCTCACTATGCGCATCCCCCAAAAAATTTCTGCAGTTCTTTGCGTACTCGTGAGTTGCGCCACGGTGTTGTCGACTCTTGTCGCACCTGTACGGGCAGACGATGGTCAGTTGCCCATCGCCATTCGGATTGAAGGCCGTGGGTACGGTCACGGACGAGGAATGAGCCAATACGGCTCGTACGGCTACGCCACGGTGTACGGCTGGTCGTGGGATGCCATTGTCAACTTCTACTACGGCGGCGCAACCGGAAACACCCTCGGCTCACTTGCAAACCCAGGTCAGGAAATGACCACCTGGTTAAGCGCATTAAATAACGCGCAGACGGCAGTGATTTCCGATGGCAACAACGCCGTGTTTGTGCAAGACCCGACTCCTGGTCGCACATGGGGCTCGCTCGTTGCCCGTGAGGTTGCCAACCGCGTGTATCGCGTTTGGGGAACCCAGGAACGTCGCTGTGCAAGTGCTGGAGCCGACCCGGCATCAGAGGGCTTCACGCTGATTGGCGATGTACAAAACGTTGCATCTTTTACCACCACTGTTGGAGCAGACCCAGCAGCAGATCCAACACAACTCATTGGTTTGTGCGAACCACGAACGGGATCAACGCGATTCAAAATTCGCTACTACCGCGGCGAAGTACGCGCAGTAAATAATTCACGCGGTGAAAACCGCACCATTAATGCAACATCAATAGAGAGCTACTTGCGCGGCGTTGTGCCTCGCGAATCACCTGCCGAATGGGGCGCTGCTGCAGGCGGAGCGGGAATGAACGCCTTGCGCGCACAAGCAGTTGCTGCTCGTTCATATTCGGCAACAGAAAACAGATACGCAGGACTTGCACGCACGTGCGATACGCAGGATTGTCAGGTGTATGGCGGTGCGCTGTTGCGCGAATCGATAAACGCAAACCCCACCGCACTGGAGCACCCGTACACCGACCAGGCCATTGCAGAAACGGCTGGCGTTGTCGTTTTGACGCCAAAGGGCCTGCCGTCACGCACCGAATTCACCTCTAGCAATGGTGGCCGAACTGCGGGTGGCACCTTCCCTGCTCAAGCAGACCCCGGAGACTTAGCAAGCGAACCGGTGAACGCGCTCCTTGTTTGGACGCGTGTGTTTTCAGCGGCAGCAATTCAAGCCAAGTACCCATCAGTCGGAACGTTGACGTCGGTAATCACGAATCACGATGGTCTCGGTGGCGACTGGAATGGATACGCCACCAGCGTCACGATTAACGGCACCGCAGGAAGCGTGACTGTTACAGGTTGGGCGTTTAAAACCACATTCGATATTCCTGCACCATGGTTTGAAACGACAAACATCGTGAGCGCACCGTTTGATGCCGCACCTGTTGGATCATTCCTGTTCATCGGCGACTCCGTCGGCGAAAGCATGAAGGCTGAGTTCAACGCAGTGGTAACACCTGCGTATCCGACCATGAACTATCAAGCGCTGTCTAACCGTTGCATGGTTGGACCAAGTTGCGTGGCGTCTGCCGTTGGACTTCCCGATGCTCCTGCAATTATCAATGCGCTGACTCCCGAGCAATATCCAAACATTGCAATTATTCAGTTGGGTTACAACGATGACCCAAATACATTGCAATCAGATGTTGATCAGGTGGTAAATGCCCTAAACGCACGTGGAGTGCAGCGCGTGATTTTTATCAACTTGTCAACGCGTCGCACTTCGCGCGACTATGCATTATCAAATGCCGTGCTTGCCAATGCAGCGAACAGCTACCCCAATGTGTCGGTGCTGGACTGGAACGCAGCAAGCAGTGACCCAACGCAGAGTCGCTGGTTCAGAGATGACATTCACCTCACCAATACAGGGCGTGCACAGTTCGCACTGTTTATTCGCAACCAACTCGACGCCTTGCGAGCCAGTGGCTTAATTGCCAGCGGTTCTGCAACCATCGTTCCACTCGGTGTGCCAATGGCTCGGGGAGATACAGGCGACAACGTGAAGTTGCTGCAAACACAGTTGAACACGTATTTCAATTTGCCAAAGAAGAAGCGCATGAAGGTAGACGGTGTATTTGGCAAAGGCACCGCCGCATGGGTTTCGCAAGTGGAAACCAACAATGGATTTGCTGTTGACGGCATTGCCGACGATGCGGTACTCGCGGTGTTGAGCATTGATCCATCCACCATCACCCTCAAACTTGGCATGAAACACGCAACAGTTGCCACCGCACAAACTGCACTCGCCCGCGTACTTAAGGTGAAGGTAAAGGTTGATGGAGTGTACGGACCAGGAACTGTTCGCTTGGTGAAACGTTTCCAGAAAACCGTTGGGCTGAAGCAATCAGGAGTGATTAATCACAAGACCTGGATGGCTCTCCTTAGCGCTTCATCCCAGCAGTAAATCGGGCTTCCCAGGCTGCTGTACTGACCATTTCTGGGTACATGGCTCGATATTCGCGCTTGAGGCGACCATAGGAAAACGCAATGGTGACAATGGATTTTGCGACTTGCCCGAGCAACGAAAAGAACCGCTTCGTGTCGCGTTCCACTACGTAGCCATCGGCAATGCGATCGTGACGATACAAAATGCGATTGCGCAATGTGGCAACTCCAACGGCGCGAGCGTCAATGGGCCCCACTCCGTATCCGCGTAAGCGCAATGGTCGCGGAATGATGTAGCCGCCTACCAACACCATGGCAATCAGGAAGCCGAATGCGCGCAGTGCCTTGTGTCGAGGTTTGCGTGGCTCGATTGCCGCAAGCTCTGAAGAAAGTGGTGCTGGTTTTTCTTCAGCACACTTGCGCAGCTCATCGTGTAACGCCGCGTGATCAATCTTCATCCACTCACTTGGTCCTGCCAAGTACGCGTCTAGACCTTTCAACATGTATTCGGTGCTGGAATAGCGCATGGAAAACAAGTTGCGGAATCCAAACGATGCAAAGCGATACGCCAAATTCCACCAATGGTGCTTGTCAAACACCAATGTGTCGACCAACGCCAGGTTGCGCGACTCATAGAACAACGAGCTTGGGTTGTTCTTCAAACCGAAGTCGGCGTGCCACACGATGACGCCGTTCAACGTGACGCTGTGCTTACCCGTGTGCATGAGGCCGAACGCCACATCGTCGCCACGAACAAACACGGGAAGCGGGTTTTCGTTGGTGATTGCAATGGGAAACGCGGTGTACCACCAAGCGGTGTAGTCGAATGGAATTTCTGGTGCGTCGACGATGGCAAGTTCGCGCTTGCGCAAATCGTCTTCACGACCCAAAGCCTGCAATGGATAAATGGAACGGAATGAATATTCGGATCCTGCTTCAAACTGCAACCATGGGCGCTCTTCACTGAGCATTGCTCCGTGCACGCACAGTTTTGAGTCGCGTGCATTGGCGAACAACGCCATCGTGCGCACGAGTGCTTCGGGTTCAAGCGTGATGTCGTCGTCCATGAACAACACATGCGTAGCCCAACCCTGTTTGCGCAATTCGATGAGTCCGCGAGCAAATCCACCCGCACCACCAAGGTTGCCGTTTGGAACGACTTGTAGCGGCGCGTCTGTAGGAACATCAAAGGTGACATTTTGCGCATTGTCCACAACGAACACGCGAACGCGGCCGCGTAACACGTCGATGTTGCGCTCAAGATCCAACACATTGCTGACCGTTTTACGAACGTATTCCTGGCGATTAAACGTGGTGATAGACAGCGACAACTTCACATCATGTGCTGGAGCGTCTGCACTCACCCATTCGCCGCCCGTCATGCACACTTCGCCGCCCTGGGCCAACACCCGAATGAAGTAGGTGCCGTATGGAGTTGCCTGCAGGTTCGGGAGCGAAAACTCAACAAATACTGGGCAACCTTCGCCTCGTGGCAATGGCTCCGAGGCGACAACAGTTTCCCCACGTGCACTTACTCCAACAACTTGCGCTATCCCAACGCCAGACGCGCGCACGCGAACCGCAAGCGCGTTCACCGTGGTGATGCGACTCCACCGTCCGGCAGCAAACACACCAAACGAAGTATCGAATGACACCTCGGCGCCATCTTGCAACACTGCTCCACCCGGAACAATCTTCGCGGCGCCATCAAATCGCGCATACAACAGGGGCTCTGTTGTGGTTTCAGTTGGCAAAACCAAACGTTGCAGCAACTGCGTCATTATGAGCCGCTCAACGGGTCGGTGAAAAACGGTGGAATTGGACTGTTGGTCCTCACTGCTTCAAGAATGCCACTTGCAGCATTGAGTGCTTCGTGAATCGTGACGTCCATGTCGAGATAACGATACGTGCCAAGGCGACCGAGGAACGTAACGCCCTCTTGCGCGCGAGCTTGCTCGACGTATTTCACCAATTGATCTTTTTCTTCAACAAGGCGAATTGGGTAATACGGCGTATCGGATTCGCCACACAAGCGCGAATACTCGGTATACGTCACCGACTTGTCGTGATGCTCCCACGGTGCAAAATGCTTATGTTCGGTAATGCGTGTGTATGGCACGCTTTCGTCGCAGTAGTTCAGTACGGGGCAACCTTGCACGTCGCCGTCGTGCACTTCCTGAACAAAGTCCAGCGTGCGATACCCAAGGCGACCATGTTCAAAACCAAAATAGGCATCAATTGGGCCAGTCCACACCACATGGTCGTATGCATGCGACGTCGAAGGGTTGAACGCAGTAGACAGATGTACCGTGATTGATGGATGATCCAACATCGCTTCCACCATTGGCGTGTAACCGTGTTCCGGAATTCCCTGAAATGGATGATTGAAATACGAATTGTCTGCAGTAAAACGCAACGGCAATCGCGCAAGAATGCTGGCCGGTAACTCTGTTGGTTCGACACCCCACTGTTTTTTTGTGTAGCCCTTAAAGAAAGCTTCGTACATTTCACGCCCAACAAATCGCAAGGCCTGGTCTTCAAACGAAACAGGGTTGGTGATGGTCTTATCGGCTTTTTCGGAAATGAACGCTTCGGCTTCTTCTGGCGTGAAGTTGGTGCCAAAGAAATCGTTGATCAACGTGAGGTTCATGGGCAGCTGATACTTCCTGCCACCACTCATGGCGCTGACCGTGTGGCGGTAGGACTTCATCATTCCAAAGCGCGTGATGAAGCTCCACACGTGCTCGTGCTGCGTGTGAAAGATATGAGGGCCGTACACATGCACCATGACGCCTGATTCGTGGCGCTGGGTAAAGCAGTTGCCGGCAACATGGTTGCGCGTGTCAAACACGGTGGCTGTGTGCCCAACTTCAGCCAATTGCCGAGCCACCACAGCACCCGAGAAGCCGGCGCCAACGATGGCAAAGGACCGTGACACCACGGCTAAATACTAGTTAATTAGTGGGAAAGCCAAGGGGCGCATGCGCCTTCCAAGTCGCGAACTTCAATGCGATCGCGATTGGCATATGTCACCTGATTGTTTGGGTCTGGACGCAAGCGGAAGGTGCGGAACGACATCTCGGTGGTGTCGATGGCAAGGATTCTGCCCGACAATGAATCACCAAGACCAAGGAGCACCTTGATGGTTTCCAGTGCCTGAATGGAGCCAACAATTCCAGGCAACACACCAAGCACACCAGCTTCTGCACAACTTGGTGCAAGTTCTGCTGGCGGTGGTTCGGGAACCATATCGCGATAGGTCGGACCATTCTTCGGATCAAACACAGTGACCATTCCTTCAAAACGGAAAATAGATCCATGCACCACTGGAATGCCGAGCTTGATGCTTGCATCGTTCAACAAGTAACGACTGGGGAAATTGTCTGCGCCATCAACAATGACGTCGTAGCCAGCGATGATGTCCATGATGTTGCTTGCTTCTAGGCGAGTGTCGTACGTAATCACTTTCACGTCTGGGTTCAGCAATTGCAGTGTCTTCTTTGCCGACTCCACTTTGCGATCGCCGATGCGATCGATGTTGTGCAAAATTTGGCGCTGCAAGTTTGATGCATCTACTTCGTCCATGTCCACGATGCCAATGGTGCCAATTCCGGCTGCAGCCAGATACAACGCTGCAGGTGAACCGAGGCCACCTGCACCGAGCAACAACACTTTGCTTGACAACAACGTTGACTGACCCTCTACTCCAACTTCAGGCAACAAAATATGGCGTTGGTAACGATTGCGCTGCTCTGCAGTTAGCACAGCAGGCGTGCGCCATGGACGACCTTCGTCTTTCCACTTTCCGAATCCACCTGCAACTGAAACAACGTTGGTGTAGCCAAGTTCCTGCAACGTCTTTGTGGCGAATGCGCTGCGTACTCCGCCTGCGCAGTACACCAATACCGGCGCAGTTTTTTCAACGATGCGACCTTCAATTTGTGCTTCGAGGTGACCGCGCGGAATGTGCAACGCGTCTGGCAATGCACCCTGTTCGTATTCGTCTGGTTCGCGAACGTCGAGCACGATCACTCCGCCAGCAGCGATTCGCGATGCTGCTTCGTTCGTGTCGATCTCGGTGATTTGTGATTTTGCCTGCGCAAGTAAGTCGCGGAAACCGGCCATGGGGGAACCTCCGTCTAATACCCTACCAATTCAGTCAGGAATTCATGCAGCCCTGACTACTCAACGATTTGCGGAAGCGCCGTGCCAATGTCGTCGTTAATCACGATGTCGGCATAGCGATCCATGTCTGTCGGTTGACCATTGACAATGATGACCTCTGCACCGTTGGCCTTGGCCCGCGGAACGATGTTTGCCGCCGGATACACGCGCAATGATGACCCCACAACCAGCAACACGTCACACTCATCTGCTGCGAGAAACGCCGATTCGATGACATCTTGCTTCAATGACTCTTCGAACAAAATCGTGTCGCTCTTCAAAATGCCACCGCACAGTAAACACTTCGGGTCTGCGTCGCCCGCAAGCACGCGCTCCACTGCTGCACGCATGGGATGCGTGTCTTTGCAGTTCCAACACACCGCAACATGCATGGTGCCGTGCAATTCATGCACGATTTCGGGGTGATTTCCAGCCTTTTGATGCAGACCGTCAACGTTTTGCGTAACTACCGCGCGCAACACTCCACGCTGTTGTATCTGGACTAACGCTTTGTGTCCGCTATTTGGTTCTGCAGTCCATGCCAAGTTACGAGCGCGGCTTTGCCACGCAATTTTTCGCACTTCAGGGTCATTCAAGTAATAACTCAGTGTTGAGGTTTTTTCCGCGAGCGGGTTTTTCGTCCACAAACCATTCGGTCCACGAAAATCGGGAATCCCAGAATCGGTCGAAATACCCGCACCAGTAAATGCAGTGATGCGCTGTGCTGCGCGCAGCACGCCGCGTGCGCGCTCGATAAGTGATGTGAGGTCGTTCATAGAAAGCGCAACTGGGTTACGCACAAATCGTGCCACGGCGTGACGCTGGCGCACACATCGGGCAGATGAACACATCACCTGAATTGCTCACCCAACCCACCATTGTGGTTGTGCCCTGGGTTGACCCTGTAGTCGACCAAGCTGGTGCATCGCTGTTTTCTCGCTATGTCGAGTTGTATTGGTTGCCCGTACTTGGGCCAAGCGCGCTCTGGATCTTGCGCCGCATCGCAATGGGCTTCGAAACATTTCCCGGGGGTTATGAATTGGACTGCGCCGCCACAGCAAACGACATCGGCCTCCGCTTTACGCAGAGCCCCAATAACTCGTTCACACGTTCATTGCAGCGGTGTTTGTATTTCGGAGCAATACAGCCCCACCAAGGCGGTTTAGCGGTGCGTTGTTACCTACCCGCAATCAGCAAGCGGCACCTACAACGGCTGTCACCCGCATTACGCGAAGTTCACGAAGCCTGGAACCCCGGCAACATGTCTGGCGACGACACCGCTTCAAGCCACGGCACGTAATTTTCCATAAATGCCCAGGACACTCGGTGAATCGCACTTGGGCCATAGCCCTGAAGCGCGACTCGATGTTTTGGGCACGGATAACCCTTGTTCGTCTCGAAGCTCCACATAGGGAAGTCCAACGCGTATTCACGCATCAATCGATCTCGCGAGACTTTTGCCAGCACCGATGCGGCGGAAACCGACAGGCACGATGCGTCTGCTTTCACTTGCGCAACGACATGACCAACTAACGGTGAAACGAAATCCCACTTGCCGTCAATAACTGCTGCCGCGGTTTTCAGATCTACTGTTCTTCCCACTTGTTCAAGTGCGCGTTTTGTAGCCAATTTTTGCGCTCTATTCATTCCTAACCGATCACACTCTTCGTGCGTTGCCGCACCAACTGCCCAGGTTTTACACGTGGCGGCAACATGATCGAACATGGCTTCGCGCTTGATTTCCGACAACTGCTTTGAGTCTCGCGCTCCACCCATTAGTTCTGGAGCATTCTGCGCGTTGATTACCTCATGAGTGAGCACTGCTGCACCAATAACTAACGGCCCTGCCCATGCTCCTTTGCCAACTTCATCCAAACCAATGACACACGATTTACCCGTTCGTAGCAACTCGCGCTCGAGGTCAATCGTTGGCAGCGTGGTCACTGTGCAACAAACCCTGCCAACAATGCATCGCCAGTTGCCTCTCCTGAATGCCACGATGCGTCGGTAACTCCAGCATCAAGTCGCAGGCCAAATGGACCGATTGTCTCCCACAGCACTGCCGGTTTCTCCCCATGCCAACGCATGCCGTAGGAAACTGTGTGCTCTGGTGAGGCCGCAACGCGATGACACTCCATGTTCACGCCGAGCCACATACGTGGTACTCCGTAACGCAATATCGAAGCACCACCTTCGCGACGCGGACTTACCAATTGCTCATCAAGCCAGGAAATCACTCGAATATCTTTTGGCGCTGCATTAGGCAACGCAGAAGATGGAGCCAAACGTAGCTGCGATGCAAGAACATCGCCTGCCGCACGCTGCTCACCTATTGCCCACATGACACATCGCGCTGCAAACAATGCACGCTCAACGTCCCATTCAATTGCTGCTGACTTTTTGTGTTTACGCAGCAACGCCTCAACAATGTCCACCACTCGCTCAAGATGATGATTCACCTTCTCGCCCATGCGAACGAGCTCATGCAAGGTAAGCAAGAAGGCAACGTCGTCTGTTGCATCTTCTCCGACCAGGTCGCTACCCCAATCGCTCTCGTGATAACCACTCAGCACGAGCGCATCGCTGCGTAAACGATTAATCAGCGGCGACAACGACTTGTCGGCAACGATTGCGTACCCAGCGCGTTCAACGCTGTTGAGCCAACCACGCTGCAGCTGCTCACCCGATGGCAACTGTTCAAGATTGACAGTGCCACCCGTTGCTTGCGACGAGGCAAGTGCAACGCGCAGCGTTGAACCGTGTGCTACGGGAAACACCACGCTGCCAGTCGGTAATTCAATGCCCTGCGGCCCAAGAGGGCTTGGCTGACGAGACGACAAAATGTTGCCCCGTGTAAAAGCAACAGCAATGGGAAGAGTGGATTCGTTACTGATTTCTATGACCAACAGTCCACCGTGGTCGGCAACGGCATACACACGTTGCACCGCATCGCCACTGGGAATACGCAACCGGGTCTCAACAACCGGCACTCCAGCACGGCGCGTTTGCCGAACGCTTGGCTCTTTTGCTGGGTTGTGCCAGCGATCGTCTGCGGCCACATACCAATCGAGAGCGTCGACTTCTTCGTCCATACGAATTGCTCCGCGCTCATTCACAATGGCGTGCCAACCACCTGCGCGAACACCCAACACGTGAGCAGCAGGGCGAACTGTTGCGCTCAGTGAAATAGATGAGATCAATCCTGGGGTATTACTCACGCTTCAAGTATTGCCGAAACAGCTACCTAGCGAACTAGTCAAATTCGCCTTTGCTCTGTCGACTCATCAGAGCACGAAGCGCGTCGGCCGCACTGACTTTCCCAGCGCACACCGCCGCAACCTGTTCACAAATTGGCATTTCAACAATGTGACGATGTGCAAGTTCAATCACCGATGCCGAACTTTTCACACCTTCGGCGACCATGTTCATTGATGTAACTATGTCGTCGATCTTTTCGCCTTTTCCTAAACGAACACCAACCTGAGTGTTGCGGCTATGCATTGACGCACACGTTGCCATTACGTCGCCCATTCCCGCGAGACCCGAAAACGTTGCCGATTGAGCACCAAGTGCAACGCCTAAGCGGGACATTTCGGCAAGACCACGTGTAACCAAGGTTGCTTTGGAATTTTCGCCGAACCCAAATCCTTGCGAAATACCCGATGCAATTGCGACAACATTTTTGACGACACCACCAATTTCACAGCCAATGACGTCTGGGTTTGTATACAAGCGAAATGTCGGTCGGCTAAACACTTCAAGGAGTTCACGCGCCACCGATTCGTCAGCACATGCAATCACACTGGCTGCAGGTTGCCCAACGAGAACTTCCTTTGCCAGGTTTGGACCACTGAGCACCGCAACAGGATTGTTCGGCATGATCTGTTCAATAACTTCGCTCATTCGCTTAAATGTGCCCCGTTCAAGCCCTTTTGACAGGCTGACAATGGGGGCACCTGCGCGAACGTACTTGCCAACTTCGCTAACCACATCGCGAAACCCTTGTGACGGCACCGCCATTGCCACAATGTCGGCTTGTGCAAGTGCGGTTTGTAGATCGCTACTTGCGTGCAACACATCTGGCAGCGCTGCAGTTCCGAGATATGCAGAGTTTGTATGCAGCGAGTTAATTTCTTCCGCCAGCTCTGCACGTCGCGACCACAACATGGTGTGAGTATTCTGCGAAACAAGTGCTGCAATCGTGGTTCCCCACGAGCCCGCACCCACCACACACACACGTTGCGTCACGCTGTAAACAATACGGCAGTACTTTGCCGCCGTAGGCTACGCCCGTGGCTACAAACCCTTCTTCTTTGCAACGAGGCGCAGTGGTGCTTCCGATCAAGGGATTCGGTGAAGCCAAAGGTCGCCTCGAACCGGTGCTTTCAGCCGAAAATCGCGCATCACTTGCAGCATTCACGGCGGGTGGAGTTCTCGAGGCGGCAGAAGCCGTAGACACATTTGTTGTTTGCGACAGCGACGAAGTTGCACAGTGGGCACGTGAGCGCGGTGCAATGGTGGTTCGGCAAAACAAAGCTGGCCTTAATGGTGCGGTTGCAGATGGCGTCGAGACTGCGCGATACAAGCACGACTGGGTACTTGTTGCGCACAGCGACTTGCCCTTTCCCGAGGCATTGCTTTCAGTGATTGATTTCTCTGTTGTCACATCAACTATGACGATCGTGCCCGACCGCCACGAAGATGGCACCAACGTGTTAGTTCTTCCTGCCGGAAGCAATTTCACGTTTCATTACGGACCTGGAAGCTTTGTTGCTCACCAAGATGAAGCTGCGCGCGTTGGACTACCTGTGCGCATCGTGCGACATGAGCAATTAGGTCTCGACATTGACACGCCAGATGACCTCGCCCAACTGCCAGCAGGTTGGTTAACGGGAGACTTTTCTTAATCTGGTACAAAAAAAATCGAGGGGCCGGAGCCCCTCGATTTCCAGTTTTCCGAACCGATTACGTATCGGCTGAAGGTCTAAATTATTTAGAAGCCTTCTTAGCAGCCTTCTTGCGACGCTTCTTGGCAGGAGCCTTCTTCGCTGCCTTCTTCGTTGCCTTCTTTGCTGCCTTACGCTTTGCTGGGGCCTTCTTAGCGGCCTTCTTGCGCTTCTTTGCTGCCATGATTTTCTCCTTGTTTAGGTATTGCTATTTACGGTTTGGATTCAATTCACTCTTCAGCGTTGAGCTTGAAGTGAACTTCATTGCTGTTGATGCTGGTACCTGAACTGGTGCACCCGTTTGTGGGTTGCGGCCAGTGCGGGCCTTGCGCTTCGAGGTGCTGAACGAACCGAAGCCCGGCCATGCAACCTTGTCGCCCTTCTTTGCGGAAGCTACGACCAGTTCAAAGAATGCGCCGACAGTGCGTTCGGCATCAGCCTTCGACACTCCGGCCTTCTGAGCAACTGCATCAATGAGCTCTGCTTTTGTCATTTCTTTACCTTGCTTTCTCGGAATCGGAGTTCCGTTGCACACCATCTGAATAGGTTTCGGCGACGAATGCAAGCATTTCGCCGTGTCGGAGCCCTTTCGACGGGATCGATCACGCATGGTCGACGTCGATCGCGACGCTCGTCGACACCACGTAGCGCACCGTCGTTCGACGCGTCGCATCATCGCCCCGACGGGTTGCAGCGCGCCGATTTGAGCTCGCCGAGCGGGCCATTGAAGGGCCTGTGGACAATGCGCAATCCCTTACTGGTATTGGGATTTACGAGATGTCGTGACGGCACGCACGGCGCGACGCTGGCACGTCCGTCATCGGCGCTGCGCACATCGTCACCCACGTCACGGCGCGACGACTGGTGGCGAGTTGCACCGTGTCGGGCGCCACAGAAGGGACTCCGACGACGTCCCCAAAAAATTTTGAAAAAATCCAAAAAATTTCCCACAATCACCCCGCCGACGATGAATTTTTCGAA
>JALQWV010000197.1 GCA_023263465.1 Ilumatobacteraceae bacterium | reverse complement strand
TAAATGCCAATGGAGTCTTCAAAGCGAGCCTGTTCGCGAACATCGTGTTCAGTCATGTTGTACACCGAATCGATCTTGCGAGTATCTCGAACTCCAAGAGTCATTCCAAAGTTGCGCAAGCGAGCACCTTCGCAACCTGGCGTGTACGCCTTTAATGCAGTGAGTGCATGCATGGCTTGACGTCGACCTTCAATTTCTCCTGTCGTTAAATCATCTGGATCAGTTCCATCGAGTCCAGCCAGATGAATCAAGTTCATGTAGGTCATTTCACCTGAGTCATGAACTGCCCCCCAGGTTCCAGCAATGGTGGTCAGGTCTGCTGGAATCAGACCTGCTTCAAGTGCTGCTTTAAAAGGTTTGTGCAGGAATGGGGAAAACATGTCGTCTTCTTTGCCTGACGTTTCAATACTCCATTCGCCATTTCCCGCCCAGTCTTTATATGTCTGCGGGTCGCTAGCTACACCTTCGACAAACTTCTTTTTGTCGACACCTGCAATGTGGAACATGACCGACGATGCCATGAGATTTTCACGTGGCGCCAGAAATGTTGGAGCACCTGCACGGTACGCAACGTCTGCATCACCAGTTGCATCAATGACGCGTTTTGCGAGTAAGGCCTCGCGCCCAGCTTTGGACTCGGTGATGATTCCAATAACTGCGTTGCCATCCATGACCGGCGCAACGAATGATCGATGCAACATTGGATGAATACCTGCTTCTTGCACCAATACGTCAGCAACGACCTTGAATCCTTCAGCATCTAATTCAAACGACTGCGATTGGCTTTCAGGAACAGCAGCACCCATAGATGCTGCACGCGTTTCAAATTCGCGACCAATGCCGTTTGCCTCCACTGTTTGTTCATGCCGGTACCAGGCCATGCCCTCTACGCCAACAGTGGTGATGTTCCCGCCGAAACAACCAAACCGCTCAACCAAGGTGACATTTACTCCACTGCGCGCGGCAGCAAGCGCTGCGGCTAGTCCAGCAGGACCAGAACCAACAACTAAAACATCGGTTTCGTGAATGACATCAACTTCGCGAGCGGGTTCAACAATCGTTCGTAGTTTCTTCCCAGTTACACGCTCAACTTTCATGTTGCTCAGCCGAGTGCCGACTTCACAAGTGCTGCAATCTTTCCTCCGTCGGCACCCGAGCCAACACGATCGCGGACTGCCTTCACCACAGCGCCCATCGCCTTACCACCCGTTTGCCCGGCGGCAGCAGCCTTTGCAACTTCGTCCGCAACAATTGCTGCAACTTCATCATCACTCATTGCCTCAGGCAAATACGTCTCTATCACTGCAAGTTCAGCACGTTCTTTTGCCGCAGCATCTGCACGACCTGCATCTGCATAAATCTGTGCTGACTCGGCTCGCTTTTTCGCTTCGCTTTGCAACACCTTGATTGCTTGATCGTCGGTAAGCACAATCGCTTCGTCACCAGCAACTTCGGCATTTTGAATTGCCGAAAGCACCATGCGAAGTGTTGAAAGCTTTGCTTCCTCACGCGCCTTCATCGCCTCGGTGATGTCTGCCTTAATACGGTCTTTAAGTGTCGTCACACCTCTATTCTGCCCTCTTTTTGGGGGTATGACGAGCCTTCAATATGGGTACTTCTCTACACTGTTATTGCTCATGAATAACGAGACCTTTGAACTTTTCTTCGCATTGCTCAGTGTGGCTTTGCTCATTGGTACTCTCATCATTCTTAAAGCACGAATTTTTTCCAAGCACTTCTCCATTGCACGCACCATTTTGGATGGTTTCGCTCCCTACGCAATGCCATTGGCCGCTGCCGTAACGACAACATGCATGCTGGGCAGTTTGTATTTCTCGGAAATTGTGCATTACAAACCATGCAAGCTGTGCTGGTACCAACGAACCATGATGTACCCGCTTGCCATTCTGCTTATCATCGCCGTCATTATTAAAGACAAAAAGGTGTGGCGCTACGCGGTGCCACTTGCATCGATCGGAATCACCATCTCGACCTACCACTGGCTGCTTGAGCGCATCAACAGCCTGGACACCGGTGTATGTGATGTTGAAGTTCCGTGTGAATTTGTGTGGTTCCAACATTTTGGTTTTGTCACCTTGCCATTCATGGCACTCACCGGCTTCCTGGCAGTTCTCGTATTCACCACCCTTCCCAACACACAAACGGAGCAGTCATGAGTAATTCATCATCAGGTCGCGGCAAATTCATTGTTGGCGCGATCATCGCAATAATCATCGGTGGTGCTGCCATCGTTGCCATTTCATCAAGCGGTTCAAAGTCCGATGTTGCAACGGGAGTTGTTTCAGAATTCAGCGACATCACGGTTACTGGTGATTCGTTACCTGCATTTGATTCAGCTTCAACTGCAACCGACACTGCAATCGGAATGACTGCACCGATCGTTTCGGGCAAAGGATTCACCGGAACAGAAATCACGACCGATGGAGCCGGAACTCCAACCATGCTGGTGTTCCTTGCTCACTGGTGCCCACACTGCCAACGCGAGGTTCCATTGCTCGTGCAATGGGAAAAGACGGTAAGACACCAACTGGCATTGACGTGATTGCAGTTGCCACCGGCACCGACCCCGCCAATCCGAACTATCCGCCATCTGAGTGGCTCGCTCGCGAAGGTTTCCCCGCGTTGTGGCCAGTTATTGCCGACTCGAACGATAAAAAAGCAGCAAACGCATTTGGGCTCTCGGGTTATCCGTACTTCGTCCTCGTTGATGCTCAAGGAAAAGTGTTTAAGCGTCTCAGTGGTGAAATTCCGATGGATGAGCTGACCTCAATCATCAATCAAATGATTGGCGCATAACGCCTCATTTACAAGTTGAGAATCATTCTCATTATTGCTAGAGTGGCAAAATGAGAATGATTCCCAAAACAGTCCTTTCTGTTATCTGTCTTTTGGGCTTGCTCCCTGCCTGTTCGACACCCGAATCGGAGTCATCCGCACGTCCAAACATCGTGGTCACCTATTCGACTCTTGGCTCTGTTGTTCTCGATCTCGTTGGCGATGCTGCAGAGGTAACCACTCTCATTCCCGATGGTCAAGACCCGCACGATTATCAACCTTCAGCTCGCGATATTGAAGCCATCAACAATGCCGACATAGTGGTGTCAAACGGACTCGATTTCGAGGAGGGTCTGCTAGAAGTTCTCGCTACTGCTGAAACAAAAGGTATTCCTCAATTCCGACTAGGAAACAGCATTACTCAGCGAGTTGTTGAAGGTGAGCACACCATTGCCGATCCACATGTATGGCTTTCGCCAGCAAATTTCATTCAGGCGCTTCCTTCCTTAACTGCAGCCATTAACAATGCAACCGGTTTGTCAATCGATGAAACCTCGGCAATAGATCGATTGACGCAGTTGGACAACGAGATCAAAGAAATCATTGGCACCATTTCTTCGTGTGTCATGGTGAGTGGTCATGACGAACTGGGCTACTTCGCCGACCGCTACGGATGCACAGTTATTGGCGCAATCATTCCAAGTTTTTCCACCACGTCTGAAGCAACGGCAAAGCAAATTGCCGAATTGAAGGTGTTGGCCGCGAGCAACAATGTCAAGGCCGTGTTCACGGGCCTTGGCACACCCGCGGAAGTTTCAGAACAATTAGCAAGCGAACTTGGCATTGCCACAGTTTCATTAAGCACCCACTATTTGAACGACGCGGCGAACTACCGTGATTTCATGCTCAAACTTGCCAATCAGATTGCTGAAGCATTGCGTTGAACTACCTCGTTGACCCTTTCGCCAATAACGAGTTCATGCGACTCGCATTGTTCGGAGGAATTCTTGTTGCCTGCACGTGCGCGATAGCTGGAACGTTTGTGGTGCTGCGCGGCTTGGCATTTGTCGGTGACGCACTTGCACATGGAGTACTACCCGGCATTGCCACTGCATTGTTGCTTGGGTTCTCAGGCATTCTTGGCGCAGCCGTTGGTGCAGCCGTCATGATGGGCGGAGTCAGCATTGTTACGCGTAAATTCAGGCTGTCTGGAGACACTGCAATCGGTTTGCTCTTCGTTGGAATGTTGTCGCTTGGAGTAGTGATCACGTCGCGATCTACTTCATTTGTTGGAGATCTCGCACGCATTCTGTTTGGTGAATTGCTCGGTATCACCACAACTGATGTGGCATGGCAATTCACAGCTCTCGTCATTGTTGGAGTAATTGCTTTTGTGAGTCGCAGGCCATTTCTCTTGCTTTCTGTTGATGACGGTCTAGCCCGCACTTCTGGCTTTTCCGCTCGCCTGTTTCACAATGTCATGCTCACCATGGTGGCCATCACGGTGATCGCCAGTTTCCAGACTGTTGGAACCTTGCTGGTATTGGGAATGCTCATAGCCCCGGCAGCCACAGGCTCACTGTTTGCACGACGCATTGAGTCCATGATGCTGATCGCTGCACTCGTTGGCTCGTTGTCTACATATATAGGTCTACTCATTAGCTATCACTACGACTTGGCAGCTGGCGCAAGCATCGTGCTCACTGCAGTAGTCATCTTTGCCATCTCGGCAACTGCTAACGAAATTCGCAAGTCACGTAGTCACAGTCATCACGATCATGAACATCCACATGTTCACGGTGAAATCCACGTGTAATGAGTTCCATTCACGCGTCCTCGCTTGCTGTTGGTTACGGCAAACGCCCAGTTGTCGACAACATTTCGCTCAACTTGCAACCCGGCGAACTTCTTGTGCTTATTGGCACGAATGGTTCAGGTAAATCCACCTTGCTAAAAACATTGGCTGGGCTCATTGAACCTATGGATGGCACGTTAACTCTGCTCGGATCAGCACCAGGGCAACTTCCCACGCAGGTCGCGTACCTACCGCAGCATCCTGTCTCATCTCACACGCTTCCACTGTGCGTGCAAGACGTAGTTGCCATGGGTCGATTCGCACACCTCGGTTTGTTCAAGCGATCAAACGATGCCGACCGAGCAATTGTTTTGGACTCCATGAAACGGACGGGCATTGACAGCCAAGCAAACGATCCGATTCGTGATTTATCCGGCGGACAGCAACAGCGAACGCATCTTGCACAGGTTCTTGCACGGCGAGCAGAAGTGTTGCTTCTCGACGAGCCAACAGCTGGTCTCGACCTCAATGGTCGCAAAGCAGTAGCAGAGTTGATTGCTACCGAACGTGCGCGTGGCGTCACAGTAGTACTGGCAACTCACGAACTTGCAGATGCAGAATCTGCAAACGTGGTCATGCTGTTGGCGCAACGAGTTGTTTCACTTGGCACTCCAACAGAAGCACTTCGCGATGAATTCCTCCGTGAGTGTTTCGGCTTTACCCAGCCGCACTAATTCCTTCAAGCTTCATCAGTTGCCGCTTCATCTTCAGTCCTAGCGAATAACCGCCAAGTCCTCCGTTGCTCGCAATCACGCGATGGCACGGAATGATGATGGGAATTGGATTCTTTCCATTTGCAGAACCCACCGCACGAAATGCTTTTGCCTTGCGCATGGCCTTTGCTTGCTCGCCATACGAAATGGTTTTCCCATAGGGAATTCGAGTCAGCGTTTTCCAGGCTTTCACTTGAAATGGAGTACCTACTAAATCGAAAGGAATATCAAACTTTTTGCGATCCCCTGCAAAATACTGGGTCAATTGCTTGCGCGTTTCAGCGAGTATTTCTTGTGCACGACCGTCTGGTTTCGTCACCAGCTTGCTGTAGGTCGATTTCACTTCAATTCCCGACAGCCCTTTGTTTGAGGCCACTAAACGAAGTTTGCCAACCGGGCTGTCCACCACCAGTTCATTCCGAACAATTTGCGCAGGCTTCATAAAGAAAAACCTACCCCATCTGTCAAATCCGATTACCTCAAGTTGTATCCACTGCAAATCAGTGGCGCGTGCTCGTGTACCTCTACAGCGTTGGAGGAGGAGGAGGCCCGAACTGATTCATTTCTGGCGAACTTTTTTGACAAGCAAAAACAAAACTGACAATTGGAATTAATTGCCACCATCCACGTCGACCCGTGTCGTGCATGCGACGGCAACCCACTGCAATTGACGGCAGGAATAAAGCTGCAGATGCAAGTGAATCAAGCCCGGAGTAACCCGAAACTGCCGCGGAGACGATGACCGTGAACAACGTCCACCACCAGAATTCACTTCTTGAAGCACGTCCCTTGAAGTTGGCGTAATTGCTAAAACCCGACTTGACCGCGGTGGGAAAGTTCATAATTACTTTTCGTCCGCACCCTTTGGCTCTTTTGGTAATCCGAGTACTCGTTCACCAACAATGTTTCGTTGAATTTGACTTGTTCCAC
>JALQWV010000191.1 GCA_023263465.1 Ilumatobacteraceae bacterium | reverse complement strand
AGGACAACAAAGTCCGTTGCGAAATTGTCGTAGAGCGCGAAAGTCAAAAGGGAATGGTCATTGGTAAGGGTGGGCTGTTGTTGAAAGCGGTGGGAACTGCTGTTCGTAAGCAATTACCCAAAGGCACATATTTGGAGCTTGCTGTTGTCGTTGACAAAAATTGGCAGCAACGACCAGATCGCGTTGAGCGAATGGGCTACTAGTTATTTCGCTATCAACATTTTGTAGTCGTCAAAGGTGACCGGGGTGCCTGCCCCAGCAATGTCGCCACGACCTCGCGGCACCCCAATTGCCTTGCCCCCAACGCTGAAAGTGACTTGACCAATACCTGGTTGGCTTGTCAGCGTGAGAACAATTTGCGCAATCGCCAGTCGTTGCTCGTTTGGCTTAATTGAATCTAGGTACACGCGATTTGCATTAACGTTCGCGACTCCTCCCTCAACTTCGATTACCGCAACAAAATCAACTGGTAAGAGTGTTTTTACTTTGGTGTGTGCAGGATCTGGCAATCCGGCAACGAGTGCCGTAAAAACACCCTGCAGGTCAGTTGGAGATGGAATCTCTAGTCGTACTCGCTCGAGCGAAGAGCCGTCAACAAAATAGAGGTCTGCTTGCTCGAAAGTAGATCCAGTCAACGGGGAGGTTAGAACCACCGTTGTAGGTGGTATCGGTGCCGATGTCTCTGGGGCATTGAGTCCAAAAGGGATGTCATTCGAGTTGATCTCATCAACAGCGCCAGAACGAGGAACAGCACATGATGTCAGTACGACACTCAGAGCAATAAATCGGTAAGGGCTCCAGCGCGTAATCATGGTCAACCTTCAGTCCTTGCAAAGGTGACGACAAACCGAGATCCGCCATCGCTTGATTCCTCCACATGAGCATTGCCGTGAAGTGCACGAGCATGTTCTTTTACTATTGCCAAGCCGAGTCCACTTCCTTTGCTGTTTCGAGACCCGGTCCCGCGTGCAAAGCGGTCAAAAACGTGAGCGCGCTCATTCGCTAAAACTCCTGGTCCCGCATCATCTACCGCGAGCGTGAAAGTGTTTCCATCGTTGCTCAGTGTCACTTTTGTCGCTCCGCTGGCGTGGTCTCGTGCATTCTCTAACAGGTTGACCAAAATGCGTTCAATGCGTCGTCTGTCAAGCCGCGTTTCGTCATCGGCTCGAGTTTCACCGTCGGAGCCTTGCACTGAGCTGATAAATGGAACTTCACCAAAGCCATACCGATGCATGATTCGGCTGATGAGGTCGTTGAGTCGAACATTCTCGGTCTCGTGATCTGCAACCTGAGCGTCAAGACGCGATAGTTCCAACAAATCAAGAACCGTTCTGTCAAAGCGTTCAATTTGCTTTTGCATGATGTCAATTGCTTGTTGATTTCGTTCAGAGAATTCAGATCTTCGCGAGACTAGAACATCCGCCGCCGCTGACATCGCGGTAACTGGTGATCGCAATTCGTGGCTGACATCGCTTGCAAAGCGTTGCTCGCGCTCAATTCGTTGTTGCACGGCATCCGCCATCTCATTAAAGGAAACAACAAGTCGATCCAGATCGGGATCATCCTCCTGAACTAATCGGGTATCGAGACCGCCTGTGGCAATTTGATTGGCAGCGAAGGCAACTCTGGTAAGCGGTTGAAGAACAGTCCTACTCATCGTGAGGCCTAGAACACCTGCGGCGAGTGTGATCAGCACAACACCAATAAACAGCGTCAATTGAATCGTGCGAAGCGTGTTTTCAACATCGGTTACAGGAAACGCTTCAAAGTAATGGAGTCCGATAGACGGAACTGCTACCCCTATTGCTTCGTACGGTTTGTTCTCAAACTGAAATCGCTGCCTACTCGTTCGGTCATTGAGGGTTCGCTCAACTAACTCTGGAGGCAAGTTGGATTGAGTGAATCGAAGAGGTTCTTGTGCATAAAAGAGCGATGTCCTTCCGGGACGTTCATCAAGTTGTACAACTGCGTAACCGTTCTGTTCGGTTCGTATTTGCGTGACAAGGTCGGCGATATTTGCGCTGTCTGTCTCGACGATATTGCGCATCAGTTGCGCGTTATTGAAAGCCTGTCTCTGAGCAATTTCTGAACGCTGACCAAGCAGGTACGAGCGTGTACTCGCATAGGTAACCACGCTGAGCGCTATTGCTGCCGCCATTGCTGCAAGTCCGAAAAACAGCACCATCCTGTGCTTCAGCCCAAGCTTTCGAGGAAAGCGCATCAGACCCATGGGTACAGCATGGCAGTAAAAGGGCAGGACCGGAACCGGCGGGGCCCAAGGGGGAGCATGAACACCCGCCGGTTCGATAGCCAAATTCTGCTTCCCCGATATGACATTTGCAGAGGATTTGTGTGCGTTTTCTGTAACAATTTGCGCACATCGGGCAGACTGCATAGCGATGTTTACCTTGCTTTTCATTGAAGATGATGAAGCCATTCGAACCGCTCTCCGACTTGTGCTTGAGGATGAAGGTTATGAAGTGGCCGAAGCCAGTGACGGAGAAACTGGTATCAAAATGTTCGGGCAAATTGATCCAGATCTGGTTTTGCTGGATCTTCGATTGCCCGATATCACAGGTTTCGAAGTGTGCAGAGCAATCCGTCGAACGAGCATCACTCCAGTCATCATGGTGACGGCTCAAACCGACACATCAGACTTAGTTAATGGGTTTGATGCTGGTGCTGATGACTATGTGACAAAGCCAGTCGTCCCAAAAGAATTGGCAGCACGCATACGAGCAGCTTTGCGCAGAACTCAAGCCATTGAACCCACTGCTTCTAGTGCAAAATCATTGAGCAAAATTGGTGATGTCGAAATTGATCGCAACCTGAGTGTTGTGAGGAAGTCTGGAATAGAGATTTCATTGACGAAAACCGAATATCGATTGTTGGTTGAATTTGCAGATCATCCCGGAATGGTGATGTCGCGAGATCAATTGCTTGAACGGGTGTGGGGGTACGAGTATTTGGGCGATTCGCGCTTGGTTGATGCACATGTGCGTCGATTGCGAGTGAAGATTGAAACCCAGCCCGATGATCCAACCATGATTGTCACGGTTCGCGGTATGGGTTATCGACTACTGGGCTAACTCGCTATATCGATTGTAAGAACTGCACAACATCGGAAAACTCAATTGTGCGTTTCATTGGTGGCAAAGTTGAGACAATCTTTTTTCCGTAACCTTTGGTGGCAAGACGCGGGTCAAGGATTGCAACAACCCCCGAATCTTTTCGTGACCGAATCAATCGACCTGCAGCCTGCGCTAGCTGAGTGGCTGCAAGTGGAATGTCGATATCACTAAATGAAGTCTTCCCAACCTCATCTCGTCGTGCACTGAGCAACGGATCGTCAGGACGTGGGAAAGGGATCTTGTCAATCACCACAAGGCTGAGAGTTTGCCCGGGAACATCAACACCTTGAAAGAACCCTGCTGTTGCGAACAGGCATGAGGACTCCTCGGTTGCAAAAGCATCAACGAGAGCCATCTTCGGCAGATCATCCTGGCGCCAGATTTTGTACTCAAGACGGCGTGACATTTCATCAGCGGCTGCATGCATCGCCCGATAAGTCGTGAACAATGCCAACGTGCGGCCATGGGCTGCGTTGATCAGCCTCTCCAACTCTTTATGAACAGCCTCATCTCTGCCCGATTCGTTAGGCAGTGGAAGGTGCTTAGCGCAGTACAACAATGAGGAATTTTCATAATCAAATGGACTACCTACGTCGATCGCATCAATTTCATCTTCGTTCAAACCAACACGTGCAGGCATGGCCAATGGAATGGTGGCACTGGTAAGAACTGCTGTTCGCTTAGACCAGACACCCTTGCTTAACGATGGCCCTACATGCAGCGGAGCAAGTTCAAGCGCTGGTCGATCCTTACTGCCGCTAACAAAAGCAACGGTTCGCGAACCAGCCGTGAGACAACCATCAATCACTTCAATTAATCGCGAACTCAAGGTTTGTGCTCTCAGAATCCGCTGTTTTGCTGACTCGTCGTTGCTCGAGATCGCTTTCAAACCCGCTACCGCTTCGTCGATCTTGAGTCGCAGTCGAGCGAGTACATCTTGGATGTCATCGGGCAGTGGAAGCCGAACACGCTTATCAATTTCACCTGCAATGCAACTACCAAACTCGGAAGCAAGCTGTTGAAGTGATCCAGTCAATGCATCGTCGCGCACGATTGAACGCAGTGCGCCGATTACATGCTGAATGCTTCCAGGGCTAATGGCCGTGCCGACGGAAGCACTCATGACATCTTCAAGCTGGTGTGCCTCATCGAAAATAACGACGTCATGTTCGGGAAGTAGTGCACCCTCAGTGGCAACGTCTAAGCCGTAAATGTGTGTGTTGACAATAATGACGTCAGCAACTGATGCAAAATCTCGTGCACGTTCGCTAAAACACGCGTCACCCGACGGGCAGCGGCTTGCGCCAGGACATTCATCACTTCCAATACTCACATGTCGCCAGGCTGCATCTCGGGGCGACCAGGACAAGTCGCCAGAATCTCCAGTTGTCGTTGTCTCAGACCAAGCAACAAGTTTGTCAACATCGGACCTCACTTGAGGGCTGAGTTCATCGATATCGAGTTTGTGTTGTTTTGGCTCGCGAATTTCGGTGATGCGCTGAGCGCAAAGATAGTTATTCCGTCCCTTCAATACTGCCCAGGAGATTTCGCGACCAATGATGGGCGATAGCGCCGATGACAGAGCGGGTAGGTCGTGCTTTGCAAGTTGATCCTGCAGTGCTTTTGTGTACGTGGAAACGACAACGCGTTTTCCTGATGCGACTGCGGGCACTAAATAGCCGAGAGTCTTCCCGGTTCCCGTCCCTGCTTGAACGATCAAGTGGCGCTTGTTTTCGATGGCATCTGCGATAGCCGATGCCATCGCGACTTGGCCAGATCGCGCCTCAACATTTGGCAGCGTGTCGACTACTGCCTGTAGAAGATCAACGACGTCAAGATCGCGATTCGGTTTAGCGGGCATGAACCAATTCGAGGGCGTTGTCTATTTCGCGAGCATCAAAATCTGGCCAGGTACGTTCAGTGAAGTACACCTTCGCCCCCTTGATTTGCCACAACATAAAATTTGAAATTCGAGACTCACCAGAAGTTCGTACCACTACGTCAACGGGCGGAAGGTTAGGTGCATACATGTGACTAGTGATCTCAGCTACAGAAATATCGTGAGAGGCGTTGTGGCTTGCTCGAGATCGTTGTGCGGCGCGCAACAACTCTGCCCGACTTCCATAGTCAAAAGCAACAGTGAGCACCATGCCCGTGTTGTGTGCGGTGTCTTCGATGGCCTGCAAAATTGCTTTTTGAATAAATGCGGGAGTTTTCGAGCCAGGTTCATCGAATGGTCGTCCTATCCATTGGATTCGAACGTTATGAGCGTTGAGTTCCTCAACGCGCCCGAACAATCGCTTGTGCAAGGAGAGGATATGTTTCACCTCTGCAGGAGGTCGAACCCAATTCTCCGTTGAAAATCCAAAAACGGTCAACCAGCCGACGTTGCGAGAGGCGCACACGCGCACCACCTCTGCGAGGTTTTCTTCGCCGGCAGTGTGTCCTTCGGTGCGGGGAAGACCTCGCCTCTTAGCCCAACGACCATTGCCGTCCATGATGCAGGCGATATGGATGGGAGATTGCTTCGCCTGATCCATGGCGAACACCTTACTGATATGGGCGGTGATGGCGTGCGACAATAGAGAGGTGGCTGACGGTTCCTCATTGCGACACATTCTCGTTGTCGGGGGATCTCTCGATCAGTGGAACGAAATGTCTTCGATGGATTGGTCGTTATACATCACAACCTTGCGGCAATCTGTTGCGCAGAATGGAGCCGTTTGGCTCACGATTTATCCCTATTCTGATTTTTCAGAGTCACAGAAGGACAGCGGGCTCATCGAGAAAATCATGAATTCCTGTGGTGCGCAATCTGTAGGAGGGAAATTATTGATCAACGGCACGACTTCGGTGGTGATTGATGTCTGTGCCGATGGTCAGCAGAGATTTGTTCGAGCAGTCAACGGAATATTGGATGAGAACATATCTGAAAAGAGTTTGGCGACTGCGATACTCCATCCCGCGCCGTATGAGCCAGATCTCGTGGTGATTTTTGGTGATCCCTCACAGTTGCCTTCATCGCTTGTATGGGAGCTTGCATACAGCGAATTGGTGTATCTGAACACCGAGTGGCCACATTGCAACATCGAAGACATCGAATTAGCAATTGATGACTATCAACGCCGAGACCGTCGATTTGGTGGAGTGGACTCATGACGCTGTATCGCGATAAGGGTGTGGTGCTGAGGAGTTACAAACTCGGAGAATCGGATCGCATTGTTGTCTTGATGACTGAGCAACACGGAAAAGTTCGTGCGGTGGCCAAGGGTATTCGCAAAACAAAATCAAAGATTGGTGCTCGACTAGAGCCGTTGAGTCATGTTGAGGTCCAGCTGTATAAGGGCAGAGAACTAGACACTGTTTCACAAGTTGAACTCATTGATTCGTCGGCACGTTTACACAGCAACCTCGACAAGCTGACACAAGGAATGTCCATGCTTGAAGCGGTAGATCAAATTGCTGAGGACAGGGAGCCTTCGCCTCATTTGTATCGAATGCTGAATGGCGCGCTCAATGCCTTAATGGAGCACGATTCGCCTGTCATGCTTGCGGCTTTTTATTGGAAATTGCTAGCTGCCGAGGGAGTCAGCCCACAGGTTCATGCATGCGTGGGGTGCGCATCCAAAGACAGATTGGTTGCCTTCGACATCTTCCACGGTGGAGTGCAGTGTCAATCGTGTCGTACCGGCATCAGCATTTCACAACCAGCCATTGACCTGTTGCAGCAAGTGTTGGGAGGGCAACTCAACATTGCACTTGCACAGCCAGAAACTCCTGCAAGTTTTGAAATTTCTCAACTAGCAACTCAGGCAATGGAACATCACATTGAACGGCGTCTGAGGTCAGTCGCAATGTTCAGTCCCCGTCACTAGTCGGGTTGTAGTCTGTAGCCATGCCCGCAAGCGATTTAGAGCAAGTTGTCAACCTCTGCAAGCGCCGCGGTTTTGTATTTCCAAGCGCAGAGATTTATGGAGGATTCCGGTCCTCGTATGACTACGGCCCGCTTGGGTCTCTCATGTTGCGCAATGTCAAGGATGCATGGGTGCGCAGCATGGTGCAACAGCGTGATGATGTTGTGTTGATCGACGCAGCCATTCTTGGACCACCACAAGTGTTTGAAGCAAGTGGTCACCTGTCTAACTTCAGCGACCCGTTAGTTGATTGCACGGTCTGTAAACGTCGTTTCCGCGAGGATCAATTAGAAACACGCGATTGCCCTCAAAAGATGAAGGGTTGTACCTTCACTGAAGCTCGTGCGTTCAACCTCATGTTTCAGACTCATGCGGGACCGGTAGAAGGCGAAGGCGCAACGGTGTACATGCGTCCTGAAACCGCCCAGGGCATGTTTGTCAACTTTGCGAATGTTTTACAAACCTCGCGCAAAAAGCCGCCATTTGGAATTGCTCAGGTTGGAAAGTCGTTCCGCAATGAAATTACGCCTGGCAACTTCATCTTCCGTACTCGCGAATTTGAGCAGATGGAAATGGAGTTCTTCGTTCCTCCGGCAGAAAGTGCGAAGTGGTACGAATACTGGTGCGAAACTCGCATGCAGTGGTATATCGACCTAGGAATCCCGGCGGATATGTTGCGTCTGCGCGCACATGATCCCGATGAACTTTCGCATTACTCAAGTGGTACAAGCGATATTGAATTCAGGTTTCCATGGGGGTGGGGAGAGCTTGAAGGAATTGCACAACGTACTGATTTTGACCTCAATCGTCACGCTGAGTTTTCAAAACAAAAACTTGATTTCTTCGATCAAGCAACAAATGAGCGTTATGTCCCATACGTAGTAGAACCCGCTGCCGGCGCAAACCGCACGATGGCGGCGTTCTTACTCGCCGCATATGACGAAGACGTGGTGAATGATGAGCCGCGTACCGTGCTGCGATTGCACCCCCGATTGGCTCCGTATCAGGTGGCAATTTTGCCGTTGTCAAAGAAGGACTCGCTCTCACCACTTGCTGATCAGATTTTCGCAAGGTTGAGTAAGCGCTATTACTGCGATTACGACGAGACGCAAGCGATCGGGCGTCGCTATCGACGCCAGGATGAAATAGGTACCCCTTATTGCATCACGGTGGACTTCGACTCGCTGGAAGATGGTCAGGTGACCATTCGCGAACGTGACACCACTCAGCAAGAACGAGTGTCAATGGAACAACTCGAGCGTGTTCTCAGCGAAAAACTAGGGTTCTAACAGGAGGAATCATGAGCAAAGTAGCAGTGGTCGTCAAATTGCGTATCAAACCTGGTCAGCGGGATGCATTCACGGAAGTGTTTCAGCCTGGTCTGGTGACTGCCCAAAACGAGTCGGAAACGTTGACGTATATTCTTCATCATGACGTAGTAGATACCGATGTGGTGTGGATCTATGAGGTGTATGCAAGCCAAGACGCGATGAATGCACATCTTGGTAGCGATGCATTCAAAGCACTGTCAAAATCGCTTGCTGACTTCGTTGTTGGAGCGCCCGAATTTAATCTAGTTATGCCGATCGGTGGCAAAGGTCTGTAAGTCTTGTATTTAGACAAGATCGTCCAAAGTCACCGCGAGATTGCATCGCGCGATCAGCGAAACTTGGATGATCTCGTTAGTCAAGCCGGTGCTATGTCGCCAACCAGGGGATTCGGCGATCGACTTGTTCGGGACTCTCATGAGCATTTGTGTGTCATTGCAGAGATCAAGCGAAAATCACCGTCAAAGGGCGTACTAAACGCAATGCTTGACGCCGCTCGCATCGCAGCGTTGTATGAACAAGGTGGAGCATCGTGTTTGTCGGTGTTGACCGATGAGCACTTCTTTAGTGGTTCGGCAGAAGATCTTCAGGTTGCTCGTGCAAGTACGTCGCTTCCTGTCATTCGCAAGGATTTCACGGTTTCCGAATTTGATGTGGTTGATGCGCGACTCATGGGCGCCGATTGTGTATTGCTGATTGCTGCCGCTCTAAGTGATAACGAACTCACTCGCTTTCATGATTTGGCTGTGCATATTGGCTTGGAAGTGCTGGTAGAAACGCATGATGAGCATGAGCTTGAACAAGCTCTTACTATTGGTGCAACCATCGTGGGCGTAAATCAACGTGATCTCATTACTTTTGAAGTTGACCACGCGCGTGCAGAGCGCATGGCTTCGCTCATTCCTCCAACAGTGATCAAAGTCGCCGAGTCAGGTGTTAGGAATGCAGATGATGCGCGCCGCTTGCGTGATGCCGGTTACGACGCAGTGCTGGTTGGCGAGTCGATTGTTACCTCAAGTGATCCAGTCGCAGCAGTCCGTGATTTGATGGTGGTATAACCGTGTTCATCAAGATTTGCGGTATAACGAATGAGCAGGACGCACTGCTTGCCGTTGCCCTGGGGGCTGATGCCTTGGGATTTGTGTTTGCTCCAAGTCCGCGACAAATTTCTCCAGCGCTTGCTCGTGAAATCGTCAAACGTCTTCCGCCTGAAACAGTAACTGTCGGAGTGTTTCGCAATGAATCACCCGCGCGCATGATTGAGATTGTGAACGAAGCACGATTGCAAGGTGCGCAATTACATGGCCAAGAATCACCAGCTATGACTGCAGAGGTGGCAGCAGATGTTCGCTTTGTTATCAAAGCGGTGGTTGCTGGTTCTCAGGATGCAGCACAAGCGAATGACTTCGCATCTGATGCAATTCTGGTTGACGGATTACATCCAGGGTCTGGCACTGCTTACGACTGGGAGTTGTTGCGGGATATACCTACAAATATTCGTCTGATGCTTTCTGGTGGTTTGACCCCCGACAATGTTGCTGCGGGGATAGCGCAAGTTCGACCATGGGGAGTGGATGTCAGTAGTGGTGTGGAGAAGGCTCCAGGCATGAAGGACGCGGTGAAGATGCGTCACTTCATTACAAATGCTCGAGATGCGGTGCTCGGCTAGTCCGTCCTGCCAGCGTCGCAAGTACATTAGAAGCATGTTGACAACGCCTGGTGCTGATGGTCGTTTTGGCGCATTTGGCGGTCGCTTTGTACCTGAAACGCTGGTTCCTGCCTGTCAAGAACTCGAGGCAGCGTTTCATGACGCATGGAACGACACGGTGTTTCGTACCGAGCTGAACGATCTGTTGCGTGACTACGCAGGTCGACCATCGATTCTTACGGAGTGCCACAACCTAGGTCGCAAGCTTGGAATACGGATGATATTAAAACGTGAAGACTTGAATCACACTGGCTCACACAAAATCAACAGTGTGCTTGGTCAAGCATTATTAGCAAAGCGAATGGGCAAGAAGCGCATCGTGGCCGAAACTGGCGCCGGCCAGCACGGTGTCGCATCTGCAACTGCGGCGGCCTTGCTGGGTCTCGGTTGCAAGGTGTACATGGGTGAAGTAGATGTTGAGCGCCAAGCGTTGAATGTTTTTCGTATGCGACTGCTCGGAGCAGAGGTTGTTCCAGCCAAGTCTGGTAGTCGCACCCTGAAGGATGCGGTAAACGAAGCCATGCGCGATTGGGTGGCAACTGTCGAACACACCTATTACGCGATTGGTTCGGTAATGGGTCCACATCCTTATCCATTTATGGTTCGGCAGTTTCAAAGTGTGATCGGGACGGAAGCGCGAGCACAATGTCGCGAATTACTTGGAACGGATCCTGACTATGTCGCAGCCTGCGTGGGTGGTGGCTCGAATGCAATCGGAATATTCTCAGGTTTCGTAGATACGCATGCTCGCTTAATAGGTGTCGAACCTGCGGGCGGAGCAGCAGTCGGTCGCGGTGTGCCAGGAGTTGTTCACGGAATGCGCAGTTATTTGATGCAGGACGAGTATGGGCAAGTGCAAGAGGCCCAATCAATCAGTGCTGGACTCGATTACCCAGGTGTCGGACCAGAACATTCATACCTCGCATCGATTGGCCGCGCAGAGTATCCGAGTGTGACTGATGCTGAAGTAATTGAAGGATTTCAACTGCTTGCAAAGACTGAAGGAATCATTCCAGCACTTGAATGCGCTCACGTTGTTGCATGGATCGCTCGTGAAGCGCCAAAAATGCAAGGTAAAACAGTGTTGATGAATTTGTCTGGTAGAGGGGACAAAGACGTTGCTCAAATGATGGACATTTTGGGTTAACTCATGGCGGTTTTACACACGGGGAAATTGGAAAGTCATCTTCGTGCACGACGTGACGAAGGTCGGAAGCTTCTCGTCCCTTACATCACGGGCGGATATGCCGGTTGGACGGACGCAGTTCGTGCCGCTGCTGCCAATGGCGCAGATGCGATTGAGATCGGAATTCCGTTCTCGGATCCCGTTATGGATGGCCCGATGATCCAACTTGCATCCGAGCAGGCCCTTGAACGTGGTGCAACTCCCTTGTCCATTCTTCACGACTTGCGAAACATCGACATCGATGTACCCCTAGCGGTGATGTGCTACTACAACAC
>JALQWV010000173.1 GCA_023263465.1 Ilumatobacteraceae bacterium | reverse complement strand
TTCACGCACGCCTCCTCGGTTCGGTGCCGAGGTGGTCTCGACAGCTCTGGACGAACAACCTATTGGGCTGAACGATGGGACTACAACGGCAAGAACTCTACAGGGAAATCTCGGTTTTTTTTGCCTGTGGAAAACCTGCTACCTTCGCTTCCCCTGCCTCGTGTCGGCAGGGGTGTCCACACCCTGTGGATAGTGCTGTGGATGGCAGATGACACGGGTTCCGTTGATCGGAAACGCATAAAAACATTGGGTTTCATCACAAGTGAAGCACACATATCAGTACAGAGGAACTATGGAAAACGAGATACAAGTCGACACTCGCGACACCGTGAACCACGATGACGTGTGGCGTGCAACTGCCCAGGTATTGCGTGCTCAAGTTTCAGAAGCAGTGTGGTTCTCCACATTTAACGACGCTGTTGCAATCGCTGACGACAAAATGAGTCTTCGCCTTCAGGTGCCAAATACCTACGTCCGTGAGCGAATTTTGACCCGCTATATGTCACTTGTTCGTGATGCCTTGGATGAAGTGGGTGCCAGTGAACGCCAACTGCTGATTGATGTCCAAACCAATACCGCTGCTGACGTGAACGAAGCGTTGTCAACAAACAACACCCCTGATCAGCTTCCCGCCGAGCTCAACACATCTCTGCACCAAGCCCCCGAAACCACCACGCTGAAAAGTCGCACTGGTAAAGGCACGGCCGTTGGCCTCAACCCGCGGTACACCTTTGAAACCTTCGTGAAAGGCACCTCTAACCAATTTGCCCTTGCTGCTGCACAACGGGTGGCTGAAACACCGGGTCGCTCCTACAACCCGTTGTTTATTTATGGTTCGGCTGGCCTTGGCAAAACCCATTTGCTCCATGCAATTGGCTACTACGTGCACCAAAACTACGCCCACTACGAAGTCCGATACGTTTCCACCGAAACCTTCCTCAACGAATATGTCGACGGAATTCGTAGTAACACCATTGCGGCCTTTAAGCGTCGTTACCGCGAAGTTGATGTTCTGCTCATCGATGACATTCAGTTCATGGAAGGCAAAGAGGGTTTGCAGGAAGAGTTCTTCCACACCTTCAACTCCCTTCACGGAGCAAACAAACAGATTGTGATCTCGTCAGATCGCATGCCGGACGCCATTCCCACCCTGGAAGACCGTCTGCGTGGGCGCTTCCGTTGGGGCTTGATTACCGACATTCAGCCGCCAGACATGGAAACCCGTTTGGCAATTTTGCGCAACAAAGCAGAACGTGAACGCACCTCGGTGTCTCGTGAGGTGTTGGAGTTCATCGCCAGCAATGTCACCACCAATATCCGTGAGCTTGAAGGTGCTCTCATCCGGGTCGCCGCTTATTCCAGTCTGAACAAAACCCAGGTTGATGTTCCACTCGCTCAACAACTCCTCACCGACTTGCTCACTCGTACAGCGGTAAAACCGCGCACCGATGAACAATTGCTCGTTGAAATTGCTGAGCATCTTGGGTTCGAGGTGGAGGCGCTTCGCGGCAAAAGCCGTCAGCGGCCGCTCGTGCAAGCTCGACAAACTGCCATGTATGTCTTCCGGGAACTTACCGACTTGAGCTACCCGGCGATCGCTCGCTTGTTTGGTGGTCGAGACCACACCACAGTCATCCACGCAGTTGATAAAACGCAACGCATGATGAGCGAACGTAAACAGGTGTACGAGCAAGTCACCGAACTCGTGCAAAAATTTAAGACGTCATAAGCATCATGGGGACAACTATGTGGGCAACAACGCAACAACCAGTGGATAACACCGTGTTATTCACTGCTGCACGAACTACACAAGTGCAAGATGTGGTTGTTCGCTCACAGGGTTGTGTGGGACGAACTCAGTCGTCATATGGGTTTGGTGTAGTTCATCCACAATTCACAAGCCTTATTACCGTTATTAATTATTTATATAAACATCCACAAATAACAATGAACAGCGTTGTCCAAGGAGCATGGTGATGAAATTTCGAGTCGAGCGCGAAGTACTGGCAGAAGCACTAGGTGCAGCATCTCGTGTTGCATCGACGCGTAATAACGCCATGCCGGCACTCTCCGGAGTAAAACTTGAAGTAAACGGTGATCAGTTGAGGTTGTCGTGCACAGACAATGACCTCTCGGTGCAATTTATTCTTCCCGTAGGCGGACAACGCGATGGCGTAGTGGTTGCAAGTGCAAAACTGTTGAGCGACATTGTTCGTGCTGGCGCAGATGGCAAAGTGACATTCGAATCTGCCGGCGAAGAAGTTCACATTTCTTCTGGCCGTGCACAAACCACTGTTGCCACATTTGCAGCAAGCGATTTTCCTCACATTGCTGTAGCCAGTGCGCCACCGGTAACACTTTCGGCATCACTGCTGGGTGAAGCTCTGCGACAGGTAGTTCGCGCAGCAAGCTCTGACATGCAACGCCTGCCACTCACTGGAGTTTTAATGTCGGCTGAACCAGAAGGTCTGCGCCTAGTTGCGACGGACTCATATCGTTTGGCGGTTCGTGATTTACCAGGAACAAACGTGTTGGGGCACGGACAAAAAGTGGTTATTCCAAGCCGTGCACTTGGTGAACTGCAACGGTTGCTTAACCAAGGCGATGAAGTGACACTGTGTCTTGCAGAAGATCGAGCAACATTTGCCGTAGGAAACGCAACATTGTCAACCAGTTTGTTGCAGGTTGAATTTCCCAACTATCGACAACTTATTCAACCGTCGTATCCAAATACGCTCACGGTGGCCCGCGAGGCACTACTTGAAGCGGTGCGCCGGTGCCGAATTTTTGCTCGGGAAACTACTCCGGTTCGGTTAGAAATGACGGCTACAGCGTTGAAGTTGTCGGTGATTACTCAAGACATCGGAAATTCCGAGGAAGAAATTGACTGCTCGCTTGAAGGAACCGAGATGATCGTTGGTTTTAATCCTGAGTATCTCGCTGCAGGAATAGAAGCAGTAACCGGTGATGAAATCACCATTCAAACCACAGACCCACAACGCCCAGCCGTGCTGCGCGGTGTCGGAGCAGACGACTATCTGTACTTGGTGATGCCGCAACGTCTCACCGTATAAAACAACGTTTCGAGCGACAGCGTGATTATTCAACACCTTGAACTCACGAACTTTCGCAACTATGCAGCAATCAAGATTGGTTTGACGTCTGGTGTAACAGCCGTAGTTGGAAATAATGGCCAAGGGAAAACCAATCTGGTTGAAGCACTTGGTTATCTTGCAACGCTAAAAAGTTTTCGCGGTGTACCAACCGAAGCGCTTATTCGCACAGGTTGTGACAGTGCTGTATTGCGCGCAACGGTGGTACACGGAGACGGCAGAGAAGTATTGATTGAAACCGAATTGGTGCGCACGGGACGTAATCGTTCGCTCGTTAACAAACAACGCCTCGCTCGCTCACGAGATTTACTTGGGGTGTTGCGCACTACGGTGTTCTCGCCAGAGGATCTGGAGTTGGTGAAAGCTGCACCAAGCGTTCGCCGAGATTTCGTTGATGACGCGTTGGTGGCCCTGCAACCCAAGCTCGACGTGTTGTGTAGTGAGATTGAAAGGGTGCTGCGTCAACGAAACTCGTTGTTGAAACAAGCAGGAGGCAGGCTTTCACCCGATGTTGCAAGCACGTTGGATGTGTGGGACGCAAAGTTGTCAGAACTTGGCACCGAACTTGGCGACGAACGAGCTCGGCTCATCGCCCAGATTGCTCCGCGAGTAGTGCAGGCATATGAAGAACTCGCGGAAAAGGCGACCCCGATCGGTTTGGTATACGAACCGGAATGGCGTCGGATCGGTTTAGCGAGCGAGTTGCATACCAGCCGACCGGACGACATTCGCCGGGGCACCAGCACTGTTGGGCCCCACCGTGATGATATTGAGTTGCTGATTAATGGGTTGCCAGCGAGAACCCATGCCTCTCAGGGGGAGCAACGGACATTGGCACTTGCCATGCGATTGGCGGTGCACCGAATGGTTACCGAGGAGTACGGTTCTCCACCCGTGCTCATTTTGGACGACGTGCTGTCGGAACTGGATCCCAGCCGGGCGGCAGCCTTATTGCGTCACTTTCCAGAAGGCCAGGTACTCATCACTACTGCGGGCTACCTTCCCGAGGCCGCTCACCCCGACCGTATTGTGCGTATTCAACATGGTGAAGTCATTCACGATGGCACCGCAAAGGACAGTTTTCCCACATGAGCAATGTCAACAACCCATCTGAGGAAGTCCTTGAGGAGGATCGACGAACTGACGCCAGCTTGGGCAGCCTTAGTCGTCTATCCACCGAACTGAACGCGTTGTTGACTCGTCTTGGCTCCGAACCGGCGGCGGTGGTGAGCAGTGTGTTCACCGATTGGGCCACACTCGTTGGCGAACATGTTGCGCAACATGTTGCTCCAATCAAACTTGAACATTCCCGATTACTCGTTGAAGTGACCGAATCGGCATGGGCCACACAAATGCGTTTTCTTGAACCTCAACTTCTTGCAACATTGTCAGCAGCAACTTCAAGCAACATTGTTGGTATCGATGTGCGCGTAAAGCGCAATCCGCGTAGCAAGTAATTGGTAGACTGCATCGTGTTATTTATGTTGCTCAATCGTGTGTCTCGCCGCATTTTCGGCGCTCTTGTAGAAGGTAAGTGATGGCAACCACCAAAGCCCAAAAATCGGCAACTGCCGGATCCGCGTCTTACGGCGCAAAAGACATTCAAGTACTTGAAGGCCTCGACCCAGTTCGTAAGCGCCCAGGTATGTACATCGGGTCTACCGGACTCAGTGGTTTGCATCACCTTATTTGGGAAATTGTGGACAACTCTGTTGACGAAGCTATGGCCGGATATTGCAACAAAATCACCGTCACCTTGCTCGCTGACGGCGGTTGCGCAGTCAGTGATAACGGACGTGGAATTCCTGTCGACCCTTACACATCTGGTCAACACAAAGGGAAGAGCGCACTTGAAGTCGTGCTTACCGTGTTGCACGCCGGTGGAAAATTCGGCGGCGATGGGTACAAAGTTTCTGGTGGACTACACGGTGTAGGTGTGTCGGTAGTGAATGCGCTGTCAAAACGCCTAGTTGCGGTCGTTGATCGTGGTGGTGAACGGTTTAGTTCGGGGTTAGACATCAATGGGGCCTTCGTCTTTCTCTTCGATTGGGGCGCGATCGAACTCGTCACTGACGGTAACTTCGCCCTCAGCAGCGCCAGTCCAAGTAATCTGAAGCTCACCCAAGGCCATCATCTGCTCAAACCGTACCGAACCTTCGCGGTATAGCTCTAGCAGGG
>JALQWV010000167.1 GCA_023263465.1 Ilumatobacteraceae bacterium | reverse complement strand
GCAGAGGTGCTCGCACTTCGTGACGCGGCAACAAATTTGGGAACATGGCATTTAGATGAATGCACATTGGTAGTGACGTTGGAGCCGTGCATCATGTGCGCGGGTGCACTGATTAACGCTCGTATTCATTCTTTGGTTTTTGGTGCAGCAGACCTAAAGGGTGGAGCAACATCAAGCTTGTATAACGTGTGTTCTGATCCGCGTATCAACCACAATCCAGTTGTAATTCATGGGGTATTGCAAGAAGAATCGGCAAAGTTGTTGAAGAACTTTTTTGAGCCCAAACGAGCGGGTGACTTACGCCGATAGCCTTCCAAAACGGAAGGGTGCCAGAGTGGACGAATGGAACGGTCTCGAAAACCGTCAGGGGTGCAAGCCTCTCGGGGGTTCAAATCCCCCCCCTTCCGCCAGTGAAATGTGGTGATTCGTTTGGTTGCGGGTTGTGTGTAGACGTATGCCATGACACTCTGAGTAGGTGCTCCAAGTTCAAGGAATATCAGTTGAAGTTGGTGGCCGTCTCGTTGTAGAAAATGCCTCGTTTACGGTGATGCCGCGAGACAAGGTGGGCATCGTTGGTCGAAACGGTGCAGGCAAAACAAGTTTGTTCAAGGTGCTCGGTGGGGCAGTTGAGCCTCATGGTGGAAAGATTCTCCGCAAGGGTGCTTTTGGCTATTTGCCACAAGACCCAAAGATTCCTGGTTCACGTGAACAGCACTTAGCGATCTCGCACATTCTTTCGGGTCGCAATATTGATGAAGAACTAACTCGCATCGAAAAGCTGCGACTCACGATGGAAGAGTCGCCAAGTACTCAGAACATTGCCAAGTTCAGTAAGGCTGAAGACGATTTTGCTTCAAAAGGTGGGTATGCGGCCGAAAGTGAAGCACGGTCAATTGCAGCGGGTTTGGGGTTGAAGGCCGATCGATTGAATTTGCCGATTCATGTGTTGTCGGGTGGTGAGCGAAGAAGGGTGGAGCTAACTCGCATTTTGTTTGCTGGTAGCGACATGTTGTTGTTGGATGAACCAACGAACCACTTGGACGTCGATGCAAAAACTTGGCTTCTTGGGTTTATGCGTGACTACCGCGGAGCTCTTTTGGTGATTAGTCATGACTTGGATTTATTAGATGAGGCAATTACTCGTGTATTGCATTTAGACAGACCGCAAGAAGATTCAGTTGGCGAACTTATTGAGTACCGAGGCACGTATACGCAATACAAGACTTCGCGAGCTGCTGATGAAGCACGTTTAGCGAAAAAGGCCGCAACACAGCAGAAGGAAATTGATCGCTTGCAGGGTGTGGTTGACAGGTTTGGTGCAAAAGCAACAAAGGCTGCAATGGCACACAGCATAGAAAAGCGTATTGCCCGCATTGAACAGAACAAGGTTGAAGTGTCTGAGGGTGATCGTGTGTTGAAGGTGCGGTTTCCTGACCCTCCTCATTGTGGGATGACGGTGATTGAGGCAAGTGGACTATCAAAGAAGTTCAGTGGTCCGCCTATTTTTCAGAAAGTTGACTTTGATTTAGGTAAGGGCGAGCGGTTGCTGGTGCTCGGTTTGAATGGTGCGGGTAAAACCACTCTGTTGCGCATGTTGGCGAAAGAAGTGATGCCCGACTCTGGATCGTTTGAATTTGGATACCAAGTGAATGCCGGATACTACGCGCAGGAACACGACAACCTTGACCCACAGGCTTCACTCATCGATCACATGCGCAGAGTTGCGCCGGTTTCTCTTGGATTAACCGAGTCGCAGTTGCGTGGCATGTTAGGCATGTTTGGTTTGTCGGGCTCGAAGGTGTTTCAGGAGTCGGCGACGTTGTCGGGTGGAGAAAAAACCAAGTTGGCATTAGCAATGTTGATGGTTGGCCGGAACAACTTGTTGCTGTTAGACGAACCCACGAACAATCTTGACCCACCAAGTAGACAGTCGGTTGCAGATGCGCTTTCAAATTGGAAAGGTGCCATCATCTTGGTTAGCCACGACACTGAATTTGTGGAGCA
>JALQWV010000142.1 GCA_023263465.1 Ilumatobacteraceae bacterium | reverse complement strand
CATTCCAAACATATGGAGAAGAAGGTATTCGAAGCGACCTTTTGTGATTGCGTTTCCAATTGCTTGAAGCAGTTGACAACATGCTTTCTTGATCTAAATGAATGCTGAGCAACATACTTTGCTTAGCTCCAATCGGGTTTTTGCTCTTCGTAAACCCTGCATTTGCAAAATGCAAAGCATCACGTGAACTGAAATCAATCATCATTCCGAAGCGAATGTAAAGAAATCGTGATTTCAATAGTTGCTTTAGCGACGAAACAAATGCGTTGTCAGTGAGTGTCAGGTCTCCAGCGAAACCACCGGGAGCCCAGGCCATTGCAATCCCAAACGGACCTTTGCGGACAAGGCACTGAATAGCAATTTGGGAATTACCATCCTTCTTAACAATGCGAGTAGCGCTCCAGCCAGTAGAAGATTTATGACGTGCCCAGCGTGATGATTGGAAAACACACATTTGCCCCAATTGCTTGAGTAAATCATCCCAATCACTATCGCCACCGTCAAAAAACTTCCAGTTATTGCTCACAGGAAATTCACCACCCAAATATTGCGGTAGAAGTGATCCTCTGGAACATTCACTGCATCTGGAAGGTCTGGCCAGTGAATCATTTCAACACAAAGACCTCGCAACTTGTCGCGCACCGAATGTACAGAGTCGTTATCGCCGATGAAAGCCAATCCATAAGGTGAAACACCTGGGTGGATGTCGCTGAAAATCACTTCAAGATCAAGGCTCTTGATCCGTTTGTAAACTTCAGTAAATAGTTTCTGTCGTCGCTCAACTTCAGCTTTTGGTTGCAGTGATTTGATGAGTTCTTTAACGCTGCGATGGGGTGCTACCTGGGTTGGAAGTTCAGTTTCGCTTTCTATTGTTGATTTTGGAAGTCGTGATCCTGTGGCGATCAGTCGCATCATACGAATGGTGAATTGAAATAGTGAGAGTGTGGGGATCTTCGTTGAGCGCTGGATTTGAGCACTCACTTTGCGGAGCAGGAAACCCATTGGAGCAGATTCATTCTGAAACTCCAACTGTTCCGCTACAAGACCCGAATACTCATCGCCAGAGAAAAACAGTGCGGCTCCGTTTACCAAGCGAAACGTTTTGCGAATACTGGTGATTCCAAGACTGGCTCGCATTCCAAGTAAAACCCCGGAAGTGTCTTTGCTGAGGAAGCCGTGGGCGTTGTCCTCAATAAGGGTTGCGCCTGTTCGTAAGCTGTATTCACGGAATGGCGCTAGTTCTTGAGCGAACCCAAAGTAGTTGACGGCCAGTACGGCCTTACATTGCTGCGAATTCAGCAGACCCATTGGTGAAAGCGATCGGTCCACGGGGTAAAAAATGGGAGTGGATCCAACAGCATGAATTGAACTCAAGACATCCCGACAAATGAATTCAGGTACGAGAACGGCATCGCCCGGACCGCATTTGCAGACCCTCAGTGCCTCAGCAAGCGCATGGCGGGCATAGGCAAAATATCGAATATCGCGTTCGGTTTCGATACTCGTAACGCTACTTGCTTTTTGGCTTAAAAAATCCCATCAACGAAAGCAAGACTGCTGCGTATAAGCGAACTGAAATTGGCCAGATAACCAATGAGTGGAGGAATTTCTGTAGCGCAAGGAAGTGTTTTCTGGTTCGATGTAACGAGCGTCCTGCTCCGTAATATGCCAATGCTTTCCGGCGGCGTCGTGCGATGATGTTTTCAAATCGTGCGTTTGCCGAAAAGTGCTTTGCAAGAAGTGCTAACTCAGCTGCCAAGTGCTTCTCAATGTTTGCACTGACATTGTTGTCATGGCGGTGGTATTCACCAAGTGGTTCGCTTATGAAAGCAAACTTGTCCGACTTAGCAGCCAACCGAATCCAAAGGTCGTAATCTTCAGTTGAAATCAACTCAGGCGAGACATCAAAACCGTGTACTTCTTTCAGCAAGGCTGTGCGTACCACCGTTGCAGATGTGCTGATGCGATTTCCTTTGTATATCAAGTTGTGATGTGTAGCTGCTTTGCTTGGGCCATAGGCAACGAGTCGCGATTTACCACTTTCATCTATCCAGAATTCGGCGTGGCAAACAAGGTCGGATCCAGATTCAAGAATCTCAACACACTTCTCTAACTTTGATGGGACCCAAGTGTCGTCTGAATCAAGAAAAGCGACGTAGGTTCCAGTGGAAAGCGCAATTCCTTCGTTTCGCGAAGCCCCAATCACCCCATTGTTTCGAAAGTTGACAACTTGAATTCGCGGGTCATTGAATGCCGACACTATTTCAAGCGTGTTATCCGTAGAAAAGTTGTTCACAACAATTGCATTCCAGTTTTGATACGTCTGCTCAACCACAGTTGATAACGCACGCTGCAACATAGGGGCATGGTTGTAAGTAGGAATGACAATCGAAACAAGTGGAGATTTATTCATGATTGATGATGCAATTCAATCATGTCAAGAAAGTCATCTATTTCACCGAGCGAGTCTTCACTAAGCGAATATCCGGTATTCAGCAGTTTATGAATGTCAAAGTTCAAATGTTGAATTTCCGACGAGGTTGGCTCGGGTCGATAGAGGGGGATTTCTATTGAGTATTTTTTCTGTGCTTGTTCTTGAATAGTTGTTGCCATAGCGAGCAAAGTCTGTGATTGCGATCCACCTAAATTGAACAGCCCATCACTGATTAGAGATTCTGGAAGTGAAATCAAGTGCTGAACCGCTCGAGCGATATCGGTCTTGGTAATGAAGTTTCGCTCCTGGAGACCGTCGGTGCGCATCTCCATGCGCCTTTCAACCACCGCCTGCCTACAGAGATCACTGGTTAAGGTCCGCCAATCTGCGGCCTCATAGGTCATAGGACGGCCAAATCCATTAGACAATCGAACCCGAATGCCTTGAATGTCGCCGTTTTCGTGAGCGGCAGCAACAACTGATTCGGCCTCCAAATGGGTTGTGGCATATGGATGCACTGCATGAGTTGGTGAGGATTCGATAAACGTTCCGTGCAGTGGCGCGCCGTACACATGTGCAGTCGACAAGTAAACAAATCGTTCAATTCGATTGTGAATTGCAACGTTCAACAGCGACTCTGTGCCTTTGGCGGTAACGCTGCGAGCGAGCTCCGGGTTTTGAGCCGAATCAACATCATTTGTGGCTGCAAGATGGATGATGCAATTCACGGATTTTGGAATGTTGGTAAATGTTGTTGGGTCAGTGACATCGAGCTGAATAGTTTGAGCGTCCTTTGCCCAAAGCGGTGCTGCTTGTTTCTTGCGTGATGCAAGAACGATCTGGTGGTCTTGAAATTGTGAAAGATGAGCGGCAATTCGCCCACCTAGATTTCCGAATCCTCCCACGAGGAGGACAGTTGCACTCATTTGTGCTTCAGCGCCCAGTCATAAGGAATGCGCGTATCAGCAGGATCACAGCGATCAATCTCATCTGGATCGTGGGGGATTGATGCACAGTTCGCAACGAGTGAAGCGTCAGGACCAACACCTTTGAATCCATTCCACACCATTGGGGGAACAGTGACGAGGACATAGTTATCTGGACCCATAAAGATTTCTTGAATCTCACCACGAGTTGGGCTATCTGGGCGGTCATCAAACAACACAAACTTGATTCGACCGACGGGTACTGCATAGTTCAGCGTCATTTTTTTGTGAATGTGCCAGGCCTTAACGGCATCAGGAAAAACTGTCGAGAAATATATTTCTCCAAATTGAGTGAAGTGTGGGTCAGTTGACCGCAACATGTGCATGACTTTGCCACGCTCATCCAGTATCTGACGTAATGGTGTGATCACTACTCCATCAATCATGTCTGCTCTTTTCATACTCGTTTAACTGCTGTTGCGTCACCGACAGGGGATCAGTTCCTTGATAAACAGATTGATACCACGAAACCGTTTTGTCCATAGTGGTGAGGAAATCCCAACGAGGCAACCACCCAAGCTCAGTACGAGCCTTTGAACAATCGAGTTGCAGCAAAGTTGCTTCATGTGGGTGATTGTGATTACCGTCAAGTTTGACCGTTCCTTCGCCCCACACTCTGATGACTTCGCGAGTGACATCGTCGACAGATCGAACTTCGTCTTCTCGGGGACCAAAGTTCCATGAACCTGAAACTGATGTCTTGCCCTTCAACATCGCGCTTCCAAGCATGATGTACCCAGAAAGTGGCTCGAGTACGTGTTGCCAAGGCCGAGTTGCGTGTGGGTTGCGAATGACAATTGCGGTGTTTTGTTGTAAAGAGCGAATGCAGTCTGGAATGATGCGATCTTCTGCCCAGTCACCTCCACCAATTACATTTCCGGCGCGGGCCGAGGCTGCAACGAGGCCTTCGCGGTGCGCAAAAAATGATGCGTTATAGGCAGCAAAAACCAGTTCTGCAGCGCCCTTTGAAGCGCTGTACGGGTCATTGCCACCGAGCACATCTTCTTCCGTGTATCCAGCAACTTGCTCAACATTTCGGTAGCACTTATCCGAGGTAATGAAGATCAGTGCTTGGACCGATTCGGTAAGTCGAACACACTCGAGAACATTTGTTGAACCGCCGACATTGGTCTCAAAGGTTTGTACCGGGTCACGATAGGAAATGCGAACAATCGGTTGGGCTGCAAGGTGAAACACTGCATGCGGTTGAACTTCTTGAAAGCGCTTGTTCAAACTGGCAAGATCTCGCACGTCGCCATCAACATGATTGATTACCGAACTCAGCGATAAATCGTTGAAGTGTGAGTGGGGTAGCGCGGGAAGTGCATATCCAAAAACTTCTGCGCCGTGATTATGCAACCACAAACTCAACCACGAGCCTTTGAAACCTGTGTCTCCTGTAATGAGAACTCGTTTTCCTCGAAATGACTCAAGAGCATTTACCAAACTTTCCATGGTGCCTTTTCCTGATCAATCATTGAATTGAGCAACTGCCAATCGCGGAATGTGTCCATGCATTGC
>JALQWV010000195.1 GCA_023263465.1 Ilumatobacteraceae bacterium | reverse complement strand
TGATGTCGAATCGGTCAATGAGGTCTTGGCTGAAGTAATACTGCGCGTCGTCGGCAAGTGAACTACCGCCAAACCCTGGTCCGCCAGGGTTCACCATCATTGAGCCAATGCGGTCTGCAGGGTTGGATGCGTTGTGTTTCTTGACAAAGAGAACAAATGAGCCTTGTTCTGGGTCGGCATAGTCAAACGGAACTTCAATGTTTCCGCATTCCACCTCAGAGTTTGTATTTCCATCGCAGGGTTTCCACTCAATGGGGTTGACGATGAAGTCTGTTGAAGTATTCAGAGGGTTTACAGAGGTGTCACTCGAAGTAGAGGAATTGCCACATGCAGAAACGGTGAGGGCAAGTGTCGCCGCAATGGTGAGAGGTCGAAAGGTCATTAAGACAGCCTACGAGAACCCATGCGTTCAGCCGCTACAGGCTTAGCCTGACAGCATGCGAATGGGTCCACATGGAATGCTTCCCGGAGACGCAAAAGCCATCGCCGGAGTAAAAGTTCGTGGGTCGTCCATGAAACGAGTGGCACAGTTTGCCAAGCCGTATAGGTGGTCAATTGCAGGGTTTCTGATTTCCATTTTGCTTGCGGCGGTAGCCGCACTTGTGCCCCCACTGTTGTTTCGCACCATCGTTGACCAAGCCATTCCAGAGGCCGATAAACGAAAAATCGTGTGGCTCACCATCATTTTGGTGACTGCTGCAGTGCTTGATGCGGTGCTGCAAATTATTCAGCGCTGGTATTCAGCTCGCATTGGTGAAGGCTTGATTTACGATTTGCGGGTTGCACTGTTTGACAAGGTGCAGAACATGCCAATTGCGTTTTTTTCACGCACGCAAACTGGAGCACTCATTAGTCGTTTAAACAACGATGTTGTAGGTGCGCAAACAGCGGTAACAGGCACGCTTGGCAGCGTGGTGTCAAACGTGGTGGTGTTAGGAACCACGCTTGCTGCAATGCTCACACTCGAGTGGCGCCTAACCGTGTTGTCGCTGGTGGTGTTGCCAGTGTTTATCATTCCTGCACGGCGTGTTGGTGTGCGATTGCAAGACATTTCACGCGAACAAATGGGTTTGAACGCTGGTATGAACACGCAGATGACCGAACGGTTCAATGTTTCAGGCGCGTTATTGGTGAAGTTGTTTGGACGACACAAAGATGAAGTTCGAGCATTTAGCGGTCGTGCATCACGAGTCCGCGACATTGGCATTACGTCGGCAATGTATGGTCGCGTATTCTTTGTGGCGCTCGGTTTAGTGGGTGCGCTTGGTGCGGTGGCAATTTATGGCATTGGCGCCTTTATGGTGGTTTCCGGTGGAATTACCATTGGAACTCTTGTTGCTATGGCCACGTTCGTGCAACGTATTTATCAGCCGCTGACGGGTTTAACGAATGCGCGTTTAGAAGTGATGACTGCACTGGTCAGCTTTGAGCGTGTGTTTGAGGTGCTTGATGCACCGGTGGCCATTGCCGACAGGGCAGGTGCCGTTGAACTGGAAAATACGCGTGGAAACATTGATTTTGACAATGTGGTGTTTCGCTATCCACCTGGTGCATCTGTGTCGATTGCCTCGCTAGAGGCAAGCGGGGTGATGAGTGGCACCGACCCCGATACGGATGTGCTGCGCGGAGTGAGTTTGCAAATTAGGGCGGGTGAGACCGTAGCCATTGTGGGCACGAGTGGCGCAGGAAAAACGACGCTTGCTGGTTTAGTAGCGCGTCTGTATGACGTTACATCTGGCGCGGTGCGTATTGATGGCCACGATGTACGCGATCTCACGCTGAATTCACTGCGTGCGTGTATTGGAGTGGTGAGCCAAGACCCACACATGTTTCATGAAACCATCAAAGAAAACTTGTTGTACGCCAAGCCAAATGCAACTGAAGCCGAGATGATCGCAGCCTGTACGGCAGCACACATTCATGATGTGGTTGCAGGTCTTGCCGATGGCTATAACACGGTGGTCGGCGAACGTGGTTATCGCTTGTCGGGTGGCGAAAAACAACGCTTGGCCATTGCGCGATTGCTGTTGAAGAATCCTGCAGTCATGATTTTGGATGAAGCAACCAGCCACCTCGACAACGAAAGTGAAGCGCTTGTGCAAGCCGCACTTGATAACGCCATGCATAACCGCACGTCAATAGTGATTGCACACCGTCTGTCTACTATTCGCGATGCCGACAGAATTGTGGTGTTAGATGAAGGAGTGGTGGTGGAACAGGGCACGCATGAAGAACTCATGATTCGTGATGGTTTCTATGCCGCACAGATTCGTGCTGGTGGCACAGCACTGCAGGGGTAACGGTGAGCGACGAAGAACTCACGCTGTCGGTTAGTCAATACATCGACGTAGTGAACAATGTGTTGAAGAGCACCATGGGCGAAGGCGTGTGGATTCAAGGTGAAATTGAGGGGTTCAATAACCGCACGAGGCACACCTATTTCAACATTGTGGAACGAACCGATGGCAAAAAGGCCTCGGTAAACGTTGCTATCTGGGAGTTCAACCTCAAACGGTTGAAGCCGTTGCTCGAAAAGCATCGGTTGACACTTGCAGACGGAATCAAGGTGCGCTTGTTTGGCGCCGGTGACTTGTATGCCGAACGTGGTTCGTTCAGCTTCAAGGTGTCCAATATTGACCCACGGTTCACACTTGGTGATTTGGCCGGTCAACGCGACGAAATCGTGCAGAGGCTGAAACTTGCTGGGCTGTACGAAGCAAACAAGCGTGTGCAGTTGCCTGTTGTGCCGCTGCGCATTGCGTTGCTCACCAGTATTGGTAGTGCTGCTCATGCCGACACGTTGCATGAGCTTGAGGCTTCGGGCATTGGCTTCGAGGTGTTTGTATACGACGTGCGGGTACAAGGCGAAGATGCCGCACCAACTGTTGTTGCTGCAATGAATCAAGTGTCCAAACGCGACGACATTGACTTGATCATGTTGGTGCGCGGTGGCGGGTCAAAAACTGACTTACTAGCGTTTGACACTGAAGAAATTGGGGCAGCAATCGGTAAGTGTTCAAAGCCAGTGTTCACCGGCATTGGTCACGAAATAGATTTCAGCATCGCCGACGAAGTTGCTCACCGTGCGTTTAAAACTCCAACGGCGTGTGCGGCAGGTGTTGCCGAAGTAGTGAATGAGTTTGTGCAAAGCACCGAGGAAGCGTGGGCACAAATTGCCGTGACTGCCAGCGAGTTATTGCACAGCGCCGAACACGAACTAGTTCGTTCGCTTGACCGCATTCGCCGACGACCAATGGACGTGTTGAAGTTGGCCACGCAATCGTTGAAAGGTGCGAGCGACAGGCTGCGCTTGCTCGACCCCGTGAATACCATGGCGCGCGGCTGGAGCATTACGCGCGATGCGCAAGGCAGAACGGTGCGCAGTGCTGCGCAGGTGTTGGCAGGCGAACAGATGACCACTCAGTTATCTGACGGAACAATTTCAAGTACGGTCAATAAGTAAAGGAAGCGTGTGCACATGGCAACGAAAAAAGCAACAAAAGCAGTTGATGAGACCACCGGTTACGCCGAGGCGATTGGAGAACTGGAGTCCATTTTGGACGAGCTGGAAAGCAACGATGTCGATGTGGACGTGCTTGCCGAACATGTAAAGCGTGCATCGGAACTGATTGAGCTGTGCCGCGACCGTATTGGCAATGCAAAACTGCGAATTGAAGAAGTTGTTGCGCAAATTGATGCCGACTAAGGAACGCTTATTTGACCCCCTAACCTGAACCCGTGCACGCTGCGCCACAATCACTCCTTGACGTTGCTTCTCGCGTAGATACACGCCTAGAGGCTCTGCTTGCCGTTGAGCGCGAGCGTTGGTCGAAGGTGGATGCAGATCTGATTCCTCCAATTGATGAAATTGCTCGGCTCGTGCTTGCTGGTGGTAAACGGTTGCGACCTGCATTCTGTTTCTGGGGTTATGTTGGCGCAGGTGGTGACCCAACCGATGAATTGGTGATCGACGCTGGTGCAGCACTTGAACTACTGCATGCGTTTGCGTTGTTTCACGACGACGTCATGGATGGTTCACTCACCCGCCGCGGCGAACCAACAACGAACGCGAAGTTTGAAGCCAGTCACGGTGAAAACACGTTGGCAGGCGAGTCGCGCAGGTTTGGTGACGGCGTTGCCATTTTGGTGGGCGACTTGGCGTATGTGTATTCCGATCAGTTAATGCGCAATGCATCGCCACAAGCATGGACTATTTGGAACGAATTGCGCATTGAGTTGAACTTCGGCCAATACCTTGACATGTTGGGTTCGGCGATGAATGAACGTCGTCGTGAAAAGGCCGAACGTATTTGTCGATACAAGAGTGGCAAGTACACCATTGAACGTCCATTGCATTTAGGAGCATTGCTCGCTGCACCAACACGCGGAGACGAATTGATTCCGGTGCTTTCCACGTATGGTTTGCCACTTGGTGATGCATTTCAAATGCGCGACGACGTACTTGGCGCGTTTGGCGACACGGCAATAACCGGCAAGCCGGTGGGCGACGACTTGCGTGAAGGAAAGCCAACACCGCTCATGGCGATTGCCACTGCGCGAGCTAGTGCTTCGCAACTAACGGAACTACAACTGGTGGGTAATCAAGATTTAACGGCGGCACAAATTGCACGAGTGCAAGAAGTGATTCGTGAAACGGGAGCGCTTGATGAACTGGAATCCGTGATCACTCGCCTGACCGATGAGGCCATTGCCGCGGTGCAGAATGTGCCGTTTGCTCAATCGGTTCGTGACGAATTGATCACACTTGCCGAATACGTTTCATGGAGAACGGTGTAACGAATTTCCGACCATGACGGTAGGGTTTACAGCATGGCCGTAACCATTCGAATTCCCACCACACTTCGTCCACTTTCCGGTGGTGCATCAACTGTCTCAGTTGAAGGCAGCACGCTCGCAGATGTGCTTGCAGCGCTGAACGCTGTTCACCCTGGTTTTGCAGACCGCTTGTTCGACGAAGCAGGCAACCTGCATAAGTTTGTGAACATTTTCGTTTCTGACGACGATGTGCGTTACCTCGATGGGCTGAACACCAAAGTGCCAGCAGGCGAAACCGTGTCCATCATTCCTGCTGTTGCAGGCGGTTGCTGAGCGTTCTTACGCCACACGATCATGTTGCGACTATGAGTCGTGATCCAGATACAGCTCATGGCGATGAAGCCGGGCTTGTTGAACACAATTGCGTACACCAGCCACGGGGCTGATCCACACAGCACCATGCCCCAACCCCACCATTTGCGGGCGCCAACCAGCCACATGCCGGTGATGCCGACAAATTCGAATCCCAACAGGATCCAGGTCCAGGTTGCTTCGTTGTGCATGCCTCTATTTTGGCGGCGAAATGACCGACGAAACCGCCGATGTACTGGCATAATGGGCAATATGGCAACGGAAATCGTGGTATTAGACAAGATTGACAAGCAAATCCTCAGTATTTTGCAAACTGACGGACGAATCTCTTGGCAAATGCTAGGAGACCGAGTGCATTTGTCGGCCAATGCTGTTGCCGAACGAGTCCGGCGAATGACGAGGGCTGGAGTCATTCGTGGGTTTAAAGCTGAAGTGAACCAGGCAGCGCTAGGCCGAACACTGGAGGCCGTGATCGACGCCCGCATGCCACACACTCAAGGGTTCGATGACGCGGTGATGAAGCGCGACGACGTGCTGTGGGCT
>JALQWV010000106.1 GCA_023263465.1 Ilumatobacteraceae bacterium | reverse complement strand
ACAAAACACACTGAAGTTCACGCGGAAATATGCAGACATTCGATCAATGAGCATCAATGCGTGCAAGCAATTTGTTGAAGAAGTTCGAAATGGATCGTGGCCAGACGATGACCACTCTTTTCACTAACCGATCTGATTTTCAATCTTGGCGGGATTTGATTCCGAAAGACCGAACAATTGGGTTTGTGCCAACGATGGGCGCTTTACATGCTGGTCATGTCAGCCTCATTGAACACGCCAAATCCGAGTGTGACGTAGTTGTCGTCAGTATTTATGTGAATGATTTGCAGTTCAGTGCTGAATCTGATTTCACGCGATACCCGCGTACGGAAGAGTCCGACTTCCATTTGTGTGCCAATGAACAGGTACACGCGGTTTTTGCGCCTGCGCGATCAGAGGTTTTCCCCGAGGAAGTCATCAATGTGCTAACACCCTCGAATAATGCCTTGGGGTTCGAAGGAACAGATCGTCAAGGACACTTCGCTGGAGTAGTAACCGTCGTGGACCGACTCTTTTCAATAGTCAGACCATCTGTCGCCTATTTCGGTTTAAAGGATTACCAACAAGTAGCGGTAATTAGAGATATGGCTTTACAACTACACCCTGACATTGTGATTGAATCATGCGAAACGGTCCGAGATGCGGACGGATTGGCGCTATCAAGCCGAAATCGATTCCTATCGGTCTCGGGTCGCAACACTGCGACACTGATGAACATCGCATTTAATAAGGCAAATGCAATATGGAAAAGCGGCACAACTCGATCAAAGGAATTAATCAATGCTGTGGCTGCCGAACTGTCGCAAGATTCTGCGATCCACGTTCAATACATTTCGGTGGTTCGCAATGGAACAATGGAACCCGTTAGCGTTGCGTGTCAGGGCGATGTAATCATTGCAGCAATTGTTGTTGATGGAGTTCGACTTATTGACAACAAGCCGTTGATTAACGCTTGAGCTCGGAATTCGTCTGCCTAACTCGATAGCGGACTGTAAATATAGAATCCCCGCTCAAGATACCCCCGCGAGCAAAAGTTCGACCGTTTTGCCAGTTAGATAGCCCGAGTTCTGGTTTCCTTAATGCATACTGACCATCAACCCAGCGTGTCATACCATCGCCGAAGAATGGCGCGTTGGATCTCCTCCAAACTAAATCGACTTCTGTTTCATTATCAGAGACAATGGACAGTACAAATGACGGTGAGTGGGCATTAAATAGTTCGATAGCTGAATCAATGTTGTCGACAACCACAATGGATATCTCAGGAGTGTCTTCCCACTCCCATTCAGTTCCAAGATCTAAATGCTCAATTTCCTTAACCACCAACTCCTGGGTAACCGTGCAGTTGACTAAAGCAGAAGCAACGCCTGCATCTACATGCACGATCGCAAAAGTATTTCGGTTATGTGCGGCGCGCAGGACACCATCAATAACTGACTGTAAGGAATGTATAGACCCTGTAGTGAGCACCACGGTGTTGAGTGTGTTGCAGACTTTGCGATCTAGAGAATTCTGCACCACATTCGTTAGCCGTTCACCATCTTCCACATCGGAGACGATCATCCACGCTCCACCGGTGCCATGAAGACTCGCCGGAATACCATGCTGCCGAGCAATCTCGCCGAGCAAGGCGACCGAGGATCCACTACCTCGAGCCACAGCGAGCGAAAGACGATGATCAGAGAACAACGCCCAAGCTGCAGCGTGTGTCTTTGACGGAAGAAGCAATACAGATGCAGGCGGAAGACCGGCCTCGTGCAGGCTCGGTGTAACTGCTAGGTCCATGATTGCTTGCGCGGTTTCAAGTGCATCGCTACCAATTCTGAATACGCACACATTTCGACTTGCTAGAACTCCTGTCGCATCTGCAAAAACGTTTGGGCGACCTTCAAAGACGAATCCGACTACTCCAAGAGGCGCTACATGCGATTCAATGGACCATCCATCGTGATCCAATGTCTCGCGCACAGTGTTCGAAGTAACCAATTCATTCCAAATCAACAAAGCGTCAATCATGTCGCGGCGCATAGATTCACTCAAAACCAAACGAGTCGTTGAGCGTCCTTTGGCCTGCGCGTCAGTAACGTTTTGTTCGTTTGCCTTGCGAATCTGACTGAAAATTTCGTCATCCTGCAATCGGCGTGCGAATCCTTTATAAAACGATCTGATTTGACCGTCTGTCACATCGCCTAAGGCGGAGAATGCTTCAATTGATGAGGTAATGCAGGACGTAACCAATTCTGTTTCAGACTTGGAAACAAGCAAAATTCCAGCAGACGTAGTTGCAATCAGCCGATCACCATCCCGAAAAGCACTGGCAATCTCGCTGCCGATCTCGACTAACTGTCCATCGATCAAAACTTTGTCGTGCGGCTCAAGTCTCACTGTTGCTCCATGAGTCCATCGTAGGTCACTAGTCTGAAAACATGAGCGATCGGTTATATTTTCGCCAATTGTTGTCTGGTACTGATTTCGCCAAACACGACCAGCTGGCACAACAGATGGTTAATTTTGTTTATTTGATTGGTGATCGGCAAACACGCGAATGTGTCATTGTTGATCCTGCATACGCAGTCAATGAAATTTCAGACATTGTTCAGTCAGATGACATGAATCTTGTCGGTGCTCTCGGTACCCATTATCACCCTGATCATGTTGGTGGGAAAATGATGGGTTGGAACATTGAAGGCATTTCATCGTTACTTGAAATCAACAATGTTCCTATTCATATCCAGAGAACTGAAGCCGAGTGGGTTATGAAGACGACTGGTGTATCTGCATCGCACCTTGTCTCACATGAAGGTGGTGACGTAATCAATGTCGGCGAAATTGCAATCACCCTGCTGCACACTCCAGGGCATACGCCAGGAAGCCAATGCTTTCTTGTCGATGGCAACTTAGTATCAGGCGACACATTGTTTCTTGAAGGATGCGGTCGAACAGACCTTCCTGGTTCAAACCCTAACGACATGTATGACAGTTTGAGCATGCTCGCATCGTTGCCAAGCGACACCATTGTCTATCCGGGTCATCGTTATTCAGTTCCAGCATCTCTTGCTCTTGGTGAAGTTAGAGAAACCAATTACGTTTTCAAGCCAACTTCAAAAGAGGGTTGGTTGCAATGGTTCGGTCAATAGGCCAAGCGCTAGTTAACAAAGCCCGAATACAGGCTGCTTAGTCCCGCAAGAGCGAGCAAAATTAAAACCAATAACCGAAAACGCTCGGGTTCAACGCGATTCCGAATGTATCGACCAGCGTAAACACCGGTGATCATGCTCGGTAGTAATGCAACTGAAGTCCAAATATTAGCCAGAGAAATTTCTCCGAACGCAGCGAACAGCACTAACCCGTAGATGCCACTAACTAAAAAAACCATATTCAACGTCGAACGGAAAACCTGTGGATCACTTTTCCGCGCTTGCAATGCGAACACCAATGGTGGACCGTTTGTTGATGTCGACGTTAATAGAAAGCCACTGACGATTCCCATTGACCAGTCCAGACTGATGTGAGCATGTGTAAGGTCGCGCCCACGGGCAAGTAACAGCACCCCAAACAGCACTCCAATGCCTAAGAGGATCTTGAGCGCTTGCTGATCTGCATATTTGAAGGCGATTAGCCCGAAAGGTGCCCCAACACACGAAGCCAACAAAAACCGCTTGACTTGCGTCTTATCTTGATGATGCTTCAAATCTCGATACTGAAACACGTTGTTGGCCGAACCGATCAAAGAGGCAAGAATTACAGCACGTTGCAGCCCAACAATTTGCATCATGATGGGAACCGTTAATAACGCGAAACCAAAACCGACAACCGCCTGTGAACAAGCTGTTACCAGAACTACCACGGCAACAGCAATGAAACTCCACAGTGAGATATCGATCATGAAATCAAATCTTGAACGCACGCCGTGAAAACCGAGGTATGTAAATCCACATCGGTTTCGCTGTGGAACGGCGTCATGAGCGCCATGTTATGAAATGGAGTAAGCAAAATGCCTCTGTTCAGCGCATAGAGGTGCATTAACGACTCAAGCGAGTCATTAACTGATGCGGCTGCCTGGGCCCCATTTTGAGGATGCTCCGAAAACCAATATTCAGCACGACATCCAAGTTGTTGAACTGTCCAGGGCAATTGATATTGATCAATAACATTCTGTACTCCTGCACTCCAGCGCGTGGCAAGTGGGATGGCTTTATCAAAATCCACTTTGCGAAGTGCATGGGTAAGAGTTGCACGAATCGCAGCTCCGGCTAAGGCGCTTCCGCTCAACGTTCCGCCGATACCCGACACATCAAGGTCGTGGCCGTGCATGAGCATTTCAACCTTGCGAGCAACATCGGCCGACATGCCGTACGCGGCAACAGGAATTCCACCACCAATCGTTTTTCCAATCACCAACATGTCAGCCTCAATACCCCACAATCGCGATGCTCCTTGTGGGCCAGCACAAATGGTGTGTGTCTCATCAAGAATAAGAATCACACCATATTTTTGCGTAAGTTGTCGCACGCCTTCTAGGTATCCACTTTGTGGCAAAACAATTCCAATGTTCGTCAGTGCTGGCTCCATCAACACACATGCAACATCTCCGCCAGCGAGCGCCCTCTCCATAGCTGAAAGATCGTTGTATGGCACAGCAATAGTTGTGACACCAGGATGCACTTGAGGACCAATTGCTCCAGGTCGGCTTACCGTCTTTCCTTCCTCATCCAGAATGACAAGTGTTTCATCGACAGTTCCGTGGTAACACCAATCATTCACGACAATTTTCGGCTTACCCGTGAGTTGCCGGGCGATACGCAGACTAAATCGATTTGCATCAGTAGCGCTGAGACAGAATTGCCATTTACTCATGCCAAATCGTTCCGATAAATGATTTGCTACCCACGTCAGATCGGACGAAGGCAGCATCGTTGTAAATCCACGCTGCGACTGCTCAGCTATCGCTTGAGAAATTGGTGCGTTGGCATGACCTGTCATTGAGCCAGTGTCACCTAAGCAAAAATCAACATAGGTATTGCCGTCGATATCGACGATGTTCCCACCCACTGCCCTGTCAGCGATGACTGGGAATGGGCCAGCCCATCTCTTCATCCAAGGCATCGGAACCCCTGCCAATAGTGACGACTGTGATCGGGTTGACTGCTCTTGAGATCGCGGATGGCGTTGCACGAACAATTCCACTTCGGCATTCATGAGTTGAGCAATACGTAAATCTGTAAACATGATCTCATTCTTATTGATCGCTGACCGAAGATGATGCTTCTACACTGGCACTATGAAATCATTGCGTATTAACGGCCAGCGGCTCATGGATCGAATCATGGCGTTGGCAGCAATTTCGCCGATTGAAGGCGGCGGAAACTGTCGCCTCGCATTGACCGATGAGGACAAAGAAGGCCGCGACCTCGTCGTCACATGGATGAAAGATCTTGGGCTCGAAATTTCAATCGATGTTGTTGGCAACATCATTGGTGTGTGGAACGTTGGCTCTGGCGCATCAGTTATGACTGGATCGCATATTGACACTGTTCGAACTGGTGGAAAATATGACGGAAATCTCGGCGTTCTAGCTGGACTAGAAGTCATAGAAACATTGCAACAGGCTGGCGTTACGCCTTCACGGCCCATTTCGGTAGGAGTGTTCACCGATGAAGAGGGTGCACGATTTGCTCCTGACATGCTTGGTTCGCTTGTTTTCGTAGGTGGATTATCTGTAGAGGAGGCTCTTGACATTCGCGCAATTGATGGCCCACGCCTTGGTGATGAACTACAGCGCATCGGGTACGCGGGAAATACGCCATGCCCACAGAGGCCTCCACATGCCTTTGTTGAATTGCACATCGAACAGGGGCCACTCCTTGAGGCCAACGGAGTGCGATTTGGCGCAGTAACGGGAGTGCAGGGAATTTCTTGGCAGGAACTCACCATCATCGGGCAAAGCAACCATGCGGGAACAACGCCGATGCGGTTGCGCAGAGACCCAGTTGTTGTCGTGGCAGAAGTTGCCAAGTTCCTGCACGACCTCGCCTTGCGATTTGGCGATAATCAAGTTTGCACTGTAGGGAAAATTGATGTGCACCCAAGTCTGATCAATGTTGTTGCCGCAAAGGCAACGATGACGTTAGATGTGCGCAACACCGACGAGATGTTGCTGCGTAAAGCAGAGGAAGAGATATCGTCATTCATCGCAGATATTGGTAAACGCGAAGGCGTCACCACTTCTGCAAGAACCCTTGCACGATTTGAACCTGTGCAGTTCGACCAACGCGTAATTGACATCATTCATCGTCATGCAACAGATCTCGGTGAAACCGTGCAATTTATGCCATCTGGCGCAGGACACGACGCTCAAATGCTCGCGCGCGTATGCCCCACGGCCATGATCTTCACGCAAAGCAAAGATGGCCTAAGCCACAATGCCGCTGAGTACACATCACCAGAAGATCTTGAGGATGGCGCAAACATCTTGTTGCACACCATGCTGACTCTTGCAGAAACCGATTTTTCGTAACTCATCCATCCGGTCCACGCGCGAACAATTAGGCTCATCGTCATGACAAGAATCGTCACAGTCGCCGCAGCTCAATTAGGTCCAATTCAGCGAATAGATTCTCGTGAATCGTGTGTTGAACGAATGATCGTCCTGTTGCGCCAGGCATCGTCTGCTGGGTGTGATCTCGTGGTGTTTCCAGAGCTGGCTCTGACCACGTTCTTCCCTCGCTGGTTTGTTGAGAACATCAGTGAGGCAGATCACTGGTACGAAACCTCTATGCCAAATGCAGCAACTCAACCGTTATTTGATGAAGCAAAACGATTAAAGGTTGGCTTTTCGCTTGGCTATGCCGAGCTCACACCCGAAGGTCAGCGATTCAATACCCAAATACTGGTCGAAAAGGATGGATCAGTCGTTGCGAAGTATCGCAAAGTTCATATTCCTGGTCACGAAGAGCATGAGCCAGATCGACCGTTTCAACACGCAGAGCGCTATTACTTCACTCCAAGCAATGAAGGCTTCGGCGTGTGGAAAGCATTTGGTGGACGTATAGGAATGATGATTTGCAACGACCGGCGCTGGCCTGAAACGTATCGCGAGATGGGTTTGCAGGGCGTCGAAATGATTTTGTGTGGATACAACACTCCTCTTCATTACGTTCCAGATCCGTCACAGGATGTGTTGGCCGGATTCCATAATGCTCTGGTGATGCAAAGTGGTGCATACCAAAACGGAACATTCGTCGTTGGTGTAGCCAAGGGTGGCATCGAAGAAGGAGTTGACAGCCTGGCCGAATCCAGCATTATTGGGCCGTCAGGTGAGATCCTCGCCAAGACAATGGGCAATGGCGATGAGATTGCTGTTGCGGCATGCGACTTGGATTGGTGCTACCAATACAAGAACACCTTGTTCGATTTCGACCGCTATCGCCGACCCGAGGTCTACCAACGCATCACGGGACAGCGCGGAGCAATCATCGCTGATTAGGGAACTTTTTTACATTCTGTAAATCCCAAACCCAATAGGTGTATGGTAAACCTAGAAATTTCTGAGGGGGCGGGCATGGTAGACACTCTGATTCAGTTTGTGGCGAACGGCGTCCCCGTCAGCGTGCGCAACAACCATCCTCATCTCCTTTCCGCCCTGCGCGACGAGCTCAACATCACTTCGCCTAAGGACGGATGCTCACCAAGTGGACAATGCGGGTGCTGCACCGTTTTCGTTAATGGCAAGGCCGTAGTGAGTTGTCAAACCAGTTTGGAAAAGGTTGCTGGCGGGCAAGTTACGACCCTTGAAGGCATCGACGAGTCAGAGCGTAAAAAGTATTCAGACGCATTTGCCGCATGCGGCGGATTGCAATGTGGATTTTGTATTCCCGGCATTGTTGTTCGCGCAAAAGCACAGGTGGACAAAAAAGCCGCCTACCTTAAGCGCGAAGATATGGCTCGTCATCTCGGGGCACATCTTTGTCGTTGCACGGGATATGTAAAAATTCTTGATGCAATCGAGATGGTTGCACAGGGTATCTCTCCGAAGTTGCCACAAGTGGGCGGAATCGGATCGCGAAGCGTAAAGTACGAAGCTCACGAGCTCGCTCTTGGTGATCGTGGCTACGTAGACGACATACGCGTTGATGGAATGCTGCACGCCTCTTTGCATTTCACGAAGCATGCACGAGCAAAGGTAGTCGGCATCGACAGCTCAAAAGCCTTAGCCATGAATGGAGTGACGGCTGTGTTCACTGCAGCTGATATTCCCGGCGAATTGATGGTGGGAATCATATATAAAGACTGGCCAGTCATGATTCCAATCGGTGGATATACGTCGTATGCGGGAGATGTTCTGGCTGTCGTAGTTGCACAAGACCGAATTACCGCCCGCGCAGCAGCCGAATTGATTGAAGTTGAGTACGAAGTGTTAAAGCCAATCACGGATCCGCGTCTTGCACTTGACAGCAACGAAATTGCGGTATGGAAAACCACATCAAATGTATTGAGCACGAGTTCATACAAGCGTGGAGACGTTGATGCAGCCTTTCCACAGTGTGCTCATATTGTTGAACAAGACTTCAGCACTCAACGCATTGAGCATGCGTTTTTGGAGCCAGAAAGCACTCTTGCCGTTCCTTCCGAAGATGGCACTGCCCTGCATGTGTATTCAGGTGGTCAAGGAATTTGGGACGACCGCAATGACATTGCAAAGCTGCTCGGATTATCACATGAGCAAGTAACTGTTGAGCTCGTAACCAACGGTGGGGCTTTTGGAGGCAAAGAGGACATGAGCAATCAGGCCCATGCGTCACTTGCCGCATGGTTGCTCAAGGCACCCGTAAAGTGCACGCTTTCCCGCGAGGAGAGCTTCCTTATGCACGCAAAACGACACCCTATTGATATGTCGTACAAAATCGGGTGCGATGCTGAAGGCAAAATTCTTGCTCTTCACGTTCGAGCAATTGGTGATAGCGGGGCGTATGCCAGCGTTGGCATGAAGGTTCTTGAACGTATGGCAGGTCATGCCAGTGGTCCCTATCACGTTCCCCATATTGACGTTGAAGCAATTGCCGTTCGCACCAATAATCCAGTGTGTGGTGCCTTCCGCGGTTTCGGTGCTAATCAGGCTCAGTTTGCAATGGAGGGCGTGCTCGATCGCTTGGCTGAAAAGGTTGGAATTGACGGTTGGTCCATTCGACGAAGAAATGTCATCTTGCCGGGCATGGTGTGGGGTCCCGGACAAATCATGGATGATGGTTGCCTTGGAGCATCACTGTGCCTCGATGCAATAAAGCCGGCCTACGACGAAGCGCGATCGACAGGCAAAGCAATCGGTCTTGGTCTAGGACTGAAAAATAGTGGATTAGGAAACGGATTCAAGGAAGTCACACGGGCAATCGTTCACTTTAAACGAAATGGACGAATAGAAGTACGCCATGGCTGGACTGAAATGGGTCAAGGCATAAACACTGTCGCTCAGCAAGTTGCTGTCGAAGAACTTGGTGTAGATGGCTCGCTCATTGACGTCATTGTTGACACGACGCGCGAACTTGGACTCGGTCAAACGACAGGATCACGCGGAACACTTATGGGTGCAGGTGCAGTTAAGGCTGCTTGTGAGGCAGCGCGCGAGGCAAATTGCGAAATTGGTGTTGATCATCTCGGAGAGTACCGAGTTGACTGGACAACCAAACTTGGTGAACCTGGCGTGGAAAACCCAATCATTCACTCCACATTTGGTTACGCGGCTCAAATGGTGGTGATCGATCGCGAAACCGGAAAAATCGAGCGCGTCGTTGCAGCTCACGACGTAGGCCGAGCAGTGAATCCACAATTGTGTGAAGGACAAATTGAAGGCTCTGTACACATGGGACTCGGATATGCACTGAGTGAAGACTTCCCTAGCGACCCTGAAACAGGTTTCCCTATCAACAAGACGTTGCGCAGCCTTGGGATCCTTCGCGCAAAGGATGTCCCAAATATTTCCGTTCAACTTGTTGAATCAGCCCAGCCAAATGCTCCCTACGGCATTAAGGGTGTTGGCGAAATCGGATTGGTTCCAACCGCTGGTGCGGTGGCCGCAGCCTTGCACGAATTCGATGGTGTGTGGCGTTCAAAACTTCCGATGAAACGCGATGATTCGAGTTCTGAGGATTAAACATGTCCACTACTACTCCCGGGATGGTTTGCGCTCATCACCATCTCTATAGTTCACTTGCTCGTGGAATGCCTGCCCCCCGAGGCAATACCGAATCATTTATTTCTATTCTTGAAAATATATGGTGGCGAATTGACGCCGCATTAGACCTTGACATGATTTATTGGTCTGCTGCACTTGGAGCCGCCGAAGCTCTCGCAAGCGGCACAACCTGCATCATTGATCATCATGAATCTCCACATGCAATTGAAGGATCTCTAGCCACCATTGCCAAAGCTTGTCGTGATGTTGGAGTGCGTGTGAATACGAGTTATGGCGTAACTGATAGATGGGACAACGACGGCAACCTACATTCGAGCGTCGATCGCTCTGTGAAAATGACGTCGGCCGCACGACGTGGCCTAGATGAAGGTTTAGCATTCATCAAGAGTGGTGGTCGAGGAATGATAGGCGTTCACGCGGCGTTTACCTGTGGAGATGAAACCCTTCATGAAGCTGCTGCTCTCGCTTCATCATTAGGCGTAGGTGTACATATCCATGTTGCCGAAGGCATTGACGACCTAGATGCTGGATCACGTCTAGAGTCACTTGCCCAAGACGATTGGCTACTCGTGCATGCCGTACATCTCGATAGAAATCTAAAAGGTTCCATCGTTCACAATCCACGATCAAATATGAACAATTCAGTTGGATACGCGAAACCAACAGAGCGTCCGAACACCATCCTTCTAGGAACCGACGGGATTGGAGCAAACATGATGGAGGAATCGCGTCTTGCATTCGTTCGCCTCCGCGAATTTGACGTCACTCAGAATCCAATGGTTGTCAATACCTGGCTCAATAACAACTATCAGATCTTCCCAGAAGCGAAAAACGACTCAGTTGTATGGTCATACGACCATATGGATAGTCCTTGGCACACAGCCTTCACTACTGATATGCAGGTTCTCACTGTGGATGTAGATGATGAGCGCGTATACGAATATGGCAAATTGACTCGAATAGATATACAAGAAGTTCGCTCAAAAGCACGTGAGCAGGCACAGCGATTATTTGAAAGGTTGGAATCATGAGCATTCCCGCAGCAGCGATCAATCCACAGACCGGCAAAGCCCGAATGGCGATTTACCTTCAGGACGCACACCCAATCCGTGAAGGAATGGCGTTTGCACAGTATGCAGAGTCAAAGGGATTTGAAGCCGTGTGGCAGGCAGAGAGCAGACTGGTGCGCGAGGCAACGGTTCCCATGGCGGCATTTGCTTCCGTTACCAACACCATCAAAGTTGGATCGGGTGTTGTTGACTGCTGGAGTCGCAATCCAGCTCGACTAGCTGCCACGTTTTCGACTCTTGACGACCTCGCACCTGGCCGAGTTATTTTAGGCATTGGTGCCTGGTGGGATCCCTTGGCTCAAAAGGTTGGCATATCGCGAGCGAAGCCGCTTCGCGCAATGCGCGAGATCGTCACAGCTGTACGGGCGCTCCTACATAATGAGACCGTCACTTTCAATGGCGAATTCGTGCACTTTGATGGCATCGAACTTGACTACGTGTATCAGGAGCGTCGTGCGAAGGATGTTCCTATTTATGTCGGCGCGACCGGCATGCAAATGATGGAACTCACGGGTGAGATAGCCGATGGTGTTGTATTGAATTATTTAGTCTCTCCCGACTACAACAAACAAGCCTTGGAGGCGCTGCAAAACGGAGCAAATAAGGCTGGACGAAAGATAGAAGATATTGATCGACCCCAACTCGTGGTGTGTAGTGTCCACGAAGATCGTCAGACTGCATTGGACATGGCCCGTGAAATGGTCACTCAGTATCTCGGCCAGCAACCGCACATCATGAAAGCATCTGGAGTTCCCCAGACGTTGCTTGACAAGGTAGGAGAAGTTCTTACATGGCCTGCCACTCACGAACAGGTTGCTGCTGCGTCAAAATTGGTACCTGATGAAATTGTGCAAATGCTCACCGCAAGTGGAACTCCCGCGGAGGCTCGCGAGCAGGTGCGTCACTATGTGAACAATGGAGCTACGTGCCCAATTTTGTACCCACTTGGAGATGTCCATGCAATGATCGATGCCTTCGCGGATTGGGATGGCAATTAGAAATGACCGTGATCGTTGCTAAAGAATTGTCAACTGCTCTTGCGGCTCTGCGCGAACATGCAGATGCACGTCTCATTCAGGGTGGTACTGACCTTATGGTTGAGATCAATTTCAATCATGTCAAGCCGACGACAATGGTGAGTCTTCGAGATGTTCAGTCTCTTCGCACAATTCGTCAAGATTCACCTGGGATCATGTCCATTGGTTCAGGTGTTCCCTATTCAGTTCTTGAAGGCGAACCAGTACTTTCGGCCATTCCTGCCTTGGCTCAGGCCTCACGCACAGTGGGATCTCCTCAGATTAGGGCTACAGGCTCACTCGGCGGCAATCTCGGCACATGCTCCCCCGCTGGTGACACACTCCCAGTGATGTTTGCACTCGATGCAATGATTCATCTCAGCACGCTCGATTCACAACGAGTTGTCTCGATCCATGATTTCATGACTGGTGTGAAGCGCAATGTTCGTCAACATGACGAAATCATCACAGCAATAGATTTTCCCATCGTTCAAGGCTGGCAGGGATATTCAAAGGTAGGTGTGCGTAATGCGATGGTTATTTCAGTGGCCTCAGCGTGCTTGGTTGCAGACCATAAACATGCCGATGTGCGATTAGCACTTGGCTCCGTTGGTCCAACCATTATCAGGTGTCGAGAAGCCGAGGCATGGCTTAAGTCGTCACAAGACCTCACCGCGGGCCAATCGATTTCTCTCGATATTGCACATGAGTTCGGAAGACGGGCAGCAGACGAATCGTCACCGATTGACGATCATCGCAGCACTGCGCAGTACCGTCGCCATGCGATTTCTGTTCTGGCTTCGCGCATGTTGAGAAAGGCATATCAATGAGTACAAATGAGTTCTACTCACTTCGCGTAAATGGACGGACACACCAAGTGCAAGACTCATGGATTGGTGAGAGCCTGCTTTATGTACTCCGTGAACGGCTTGGCCTGCCAGGAACTAAAGGTGCATGCGAACAGGGAGAATGCGGTAGTTGTACCGTTCTGATGGACGACGCTGCAGTATGTTCGTGTTTAGTAATGGCCGCAACGGCTATCCATAGCGAGATCGTTACCGTTGAAGGAATCACCACTGAAACAACGCTTACCGATGTTCAGCAAAACTTTGTTAATGAGGGTGCGGTGCAGTGCGGATTCTGCACCCCCGGTTTGATTGTTGCAGTTCACCACCTTCTGGAAAAGAATCCCAATCCGACTGAGTTGGAAGTCAAGGAAGCAATTTCTGGAAACATCTGCAGATGTACAGGCTACGGTCGCGTTTTTGCGGCTGTGGAAGCGACCATACGATCAAGAAATTCTGAGAAATAGCCATGGCACCATCTTCAACTGTTACTAAATCGAGGGACGTCCTCGGAACGAATGCGTTACGTCCAGATGGCGCCCAGAAAGTTCAAGGGAGTTTTGAATTCACCTCGGACATGCATGCTGAGAACATGCTGTGGGGTGCCACATTGCGCTCTCCTCACCCCTATGCGCGGATTGTTTCCATTGACACATCTGCTGCTCTCGCACTTTCTGGGGTCAAATGCGTCATCACCGCAAGCGACGTTCCCGGCAAACTCACGTATGGCCTAATCAGCAGCGATCAACCAGTCTTTGCGCATGAATTCGTTCGCTATATGGGCGAGCCAGTTGCAGCCGTAGCGGCAGACCACCCTGAAACCTGCAGGCGCGCACTTGCGCTCATCAAAGTGGCGTACGAAGTACTCAAACCGTTGACCAATCCTGAAGACGCTATTTCTGGCTCTCATGACCCCATTCACCCAGATGGCAACGTCATTCGTCATCAGCGCATTATTCGCGGAGACCAAGCAGCAACTGGAGCCGTTGTCGTTGAGGGCGAATATGTGATCGGCATGCAAGACCAAGCATTTTTGGGACTAGAGGCAGCGCTTGCGATTCCAGATCCAGATGGACTTGGTGTGCACCTTCACGTGGCAACGCAGTGGCTACACGAGGATCTGTCACAGATTTCCGCGTGCCTCGGCCTACCTGCTGAAAAGGTACGACTCACGCTTGGTGGTGTTGGCGGTGCGTTTGGAGCTCGCGAAGACATTAGCTTGCAGGTCCATTGCTGTTTGCTAGCGCTCAAAACTGGCCGCCCTATCAAGATGCAATACAGCCGTGAAGAAAGCTTCTTTGGCCATGTTCACCGTCATCCAGCATCCATCTTTATGCGTCATCACGCGGACTTGAATGGAAAGATCATCAAAATAGATGCTCGCTTTGTGTTTGATGGCGGCGCATACACCAGCACCTCTCCGGCTGTCCTCATCAACGGCATAACCCACACTCAAGGACCCTACAAGTGCGATAACGCAACGGTAGACGGATATGCGGTTCGAACCAATAATCCTCCGTGTGGTGCAATGCGAGGCTTTGGAGTTGTACAAGCGTGTTTCGCACATGAATCGCAAATGGACAAGATTGCTGCTGCTGTTGGAAAATCTCCAGTCGAGATTCGGCTCATCAACGCAATGGCTACAGGAGATCCGCTCATCACTGGTCAGATCATGGAAAGCGTGGCACCGGTTGCGAGATGCATTACCGAGACTGATGCAATTCCTTTGCCTCCAAGTTTGGACGTGAATGCCGATGAACTTGAACTTCCTGGAGGGAGCGGCCTCACATCGTCGCAATCAAACATCGTACGTGGAATTGGTTGGGGCGTATCTATGAAAAACCTCATGTACAGCGAAGGTTTTGACGATTTCGCCACTGCACGTTGCACTCTCAAGGACGGAGTTGCTTCACTCAAGTTTGCAACTTCGGAGGTAGGTCAGGGATTTGTCACACTTGCCCCACAGATTGCACGAAGCGTTCTTGGCGTAGATGACGTCCTCATCGAACCTATTGATACCGAAATTGGATCCGCAGGATCCACATCAGCCTCCCGTCAAACATGGATGAGTGGTGGAGCTGTTGATGGTGCATGTCGTCTTGTTCGCGAGCGCTTGTTTCATCATGTCGGAAAGATTCATAACATTGACCCTCTGCGTCTCGTTATCGAAGGCACCGATGTAGTCGATCAAATGGGAACATTTCGCATCTCGGTGGCTGATGCGTCTGACGGAATTGAAATCAGCGAAACATTTGAACACCATCATCGAAAGACAGACGAGCTTGACGAACACGGCCAGGGCAACTGCCATACCGCTTTTGCTTTTGTGGCACACAGAGCAGTTGTTGATGTCGACCCAGATCTTGGATTGGTGAAGGTCGTACAGATCGCAACGGCTCAGGATGTGGGAAGAGTGTTAAATCCACTCTCAGCAATCGGACAATTAGAGGGCGGAATTGCTCAAGGTCTTGGTCTTGCGGTCATGGAAGAAATCGTCATGAAGGATGGCAAAGTCCGGAACCCAAGTTTCACTGACTACTTGCTGCCGACCGCACTTGATGCACCCGATGTCGTAGCAGTGATGATTGAGGAATACGAACCTCAGGCCCCTCTTGGAGCAAAGGGCATTGGCGAACCACCCTGTATTTCGGTAACTCCTGCAATCGTTGCCGCCATTAGAAACGCAACCGGTAAAGCCATTGAGCGCATCCCAGTGCGCCCGCAAGATATCTGTCTTTAATCCGATTCAACTTTTAACAGCGTCGCAACAACAGCCCCAATTTCTCCTGGGCGAACTGGCTTTGCTGGCTCACTGAGATCAAAATTTGGTTCATCGAAAATGACGTCAAATTTCATACCGCGACATAGCGACGTTGTCGATCGGCGCATTGATTTATCAATCAGGGAGATGACGGTGCCCTTCATCCCCGCACGTCCTGTGCGTCCAGAACGATGAATATAATCTTTCGGATCCTCTGGCATGTCGAAGTGAACAACGACTGGAACGGCATCAATGTGGATGCCCCGAGCTGCCACATCAGTTGCGACCATTACGGTCGCCTTTCCTCGACGAAACTGCTCTAAAGCTTTTTCACGCTGAGCTTGGCTTCGGTTACCGTGGATCACACAGGTGTTGATACCCATAGCCTCTAGATTTCCCGCTAGTCGATCAGAACCATGCTTTGTTCGACAAAACACAATTGCTCGCTCATACTGCGTGGCGATTTCAACCAGAATCTTGGTTCGGTTATCGCGCGAAACGTTCCAAAACAGATGGTCAATTTCACCAGCGTTCTCTGCAGTGGCGACAGCATGGCGCTTGGGAGACTGCTGAAACTCACGAATCAGCAAATCAATATCACCATCAAGAGTTGCCGAGAATAACAATGTTTGACGGTTAGTAGTGACCGATCGCATAATGCGCTTTACGGCTGGCATGAAACCCATATCGGCCATACGGTCTGCCTCGTCAATCACTGCTACTGCTACAGCCCCGAGGTCAAGATCGCGACGCTTGATGAGATCTTCCAATCTTCCTGGAGTTGCAACCACAATGCTGGAAGCACGAGCGGCCTTTACCTGTGGACCGTAACCTGCGCCTCCATACACAGCAGAAACACGTATGTCACTCCCTCCGCATAACAGCGAAATTTCTTTTGCAACTTGTGCTGCAAGTTCTCGCGTTGGAACGAGAACTAACCCGGTTGGACGACCTGGGCGGCTCTTGGTCACCTTTGTAGCGATGGCAATGCCAAATGCAAGTGTTTTTCCTGAACCCGTCGGTGCTTTCCCACATATATCATTCCCAGCGAGTGCATCTGGCAACGTTGCTTCCTGCACTGGGAAAGGAGCATCTATTCCCCTAGCAAGCAATCCTGAAATAATGTTCTTGGGCACGCCAAGTTCTGACCATGTCTTCGTCATGAGAATATCCTCGATCTGTAGGTGTTGGGGGTCCTCAGGTATGTTCCTGTGGTTGTGCAGGGCTAGCGACCCAACACACGACGCAAATAGTCGTTTGTGAACACACCCTCGGGATCGAGTTGGTTCCGAACTTCAATAAAACGCTGAAATTCAGGATACAGGATAGAAATCTCGCTCGCATGGAGATTATGAATCTTTCCCCAGTGCGGTCGTCCCTCAAACTTTCGCAAAATGGCTTCAACATCCGAGAAATACTCGGTGTAGGAGGAACCTTTGAACATGTGAACGGCGATATATGCACTGCGTCTTCCAGTTGATGTGGACAGAGGAATGTCGTCACTCCCCGTGCATCGAACTTCAACTGGAAAACTGATTCGATATCCACGGTCGTCGACCATCTTCATCACTTCTCGCAATGCCGGCACCAACGATTCCAACGCAATGGAGTACTCCATCTCGTAAAACTTGACCAAACGCTTGCTGCTAAATATTCGATGACTGATATTCACATATTCAACACGTCCAGTCGACGGAAGAACGGTAGCCAACCTTGGAATCAACTGTGGGAACAAACGGCCGATGCGGCACAACACACCAAATGCATAGTTTTCGAGAAACATCTTGTTAAACCAGGTTCGAAATCTGCCAGGTGAATCAACCGGATCAGAACTGAGATTATTCGCCTTTGTCAGCGCCCAATTCGTATGTGGAACCCAATAGAACTCAAAAAAATCATGTTCTTCAATGAGGCGTGAATAATTGTCAAGCACATGGTCAATACGCATTGGCTGCTCAACCGCGCGAAGGTTGAACGCTGGAATGACTCGAAGAGTCAGTTCCGTGATGACGCCAAGAGCACCGAGCGAAACTCGTCCATGATGAAAGACATCTTCATGTTGCTGTCTACTACACACGATGATTTCACCCGATGCCGTGACCAATCGAAATGATTCGATCTGTGCTGCAAGACCAGTCCTGCACAGCCCAGTTCCATGCGTCGATGTTGACACTGCTCCAGCGATAGTTTGATACGTGACATCACCAAGATTCGGCATCGATAAACATCTGGTTTCCAAAAATGCATTGAGATCGCTCAGTACAATTCCTGCCTGCACACTGACTAAGCCGTGCTCCTCATCTACCTCAATCACTTGATTCATATTCGACAGATCGATCATCACCTCATCGGGAACTGCGATTCCCGTAAAGCTATGGCCGGATCCAACGACCTTTACCCGCTGCTTATTACTTGCAGCTCGCATTACCACTTCAGCAACTTGCGATTCCGAATTTGGTCGTTCAATAACCGAGGGACGCGACTGTTGATTTCCAGCCCAATTTCTCCATACCGGCATACCTACTCCTGCTGCGTTCGAACAATGTTCAATAATAAAACTGCAATCAAGGCCAACACGATGATGGTGCCAAGAAGTGACAACCACGGAAACCCGATAGATCTGCGAATGAAGCCACTGGAAAATCCTGCCAAACCACCGAACAAACTCATGGCTACATCTGCAGCTCCTTGTACACGAACGCGCTGATCAATTGGTACCGAATCAATGAGCAAACTTGATGCACCAATCAAACCAAAACTCCAACCAATACCTAGCAACCATAACGACGGAAAGAAAATGGCGGGATTGCTACCAGCCACAGCCGACATCACCGTGCTGGTGATCAGCACCAAACACCCAATAAGCAACGTGTTCAATCTTCCCTTCGCGTCGCTAAACCTGCCAACAAGTGGACTAAAGGCATACATGCCAGCAATGTGAAGGGAAATAATGTACGCACTTACCGTTTCATGCCCATGTTCTCGCAAATGGACGGGGGTCATGGTCATGACCGCAACCATGGTTACGTGAGCGACGACTATTCCATAAAACGCCAGCCTGGTTCTCGGTGATGAAATCAAAAACTTCGTGACGCTTGGACGCTTATCGGAACCTGTCTGAGTTGCAATTGAGCGCTGTGAGAGGGTTCCTCCACTGAGAATAAGTGGATCTGGCTTCAGACGTAAGGAAACATTCACAAATGAAGTGATAAAAAACAATCCAGAAAAAACCCAAGGACCCGTGTAGATATTCCATCCAAAGAGATCTTGGCCTAGATGCTCTGCCGGCTTGATTAACACTGGTCCGAGAACGGCACCAAAGGTTGACGCAAACAGAATCCGACTCATTGCCGCACCTCGTTGGTTTGCTTCAGCTAAATCGGTGGCGGCATATCGCGAAAGTAAATTCGCAGATTGCCCATTTCCAAACAGGAATAAACCGAAAAGAAAAACTGGAAGCAATTGCAATTCAACGCCACAACCAGCAATCAAACCGCCGATCAAAGCCAGGGCGTATCCGAGCATCAAACCGCGACGCCGACCTTGCCGCAACATCAAGCGAGAAAGCACCTGAGCCATGAAGGCTGTACCAACGGTCACCGTTGCAGAAGCAATACCTCCCCATGGCGTCTTTTGACCCAGCATGTCCTGAATAACGAAAGCACCAACGGTTACCGCTGCTGACAAAGCGGCAGAACCAGCCACTTGACCAAAAACGAGTACACGTAGCGTACGCTTTTGGATCGCCTGCTTGTCGGATTCGGACAAGACCTCGCGAGCACCAACGATGGCCATCGCCAAATGCTACAAACAATGGTGTCGAAGAGGGGACTTGAACCCCTACGCCCTTTCGAGCGCCAGCCCCTCAAGCTGGTGCGTCTGCCAATTTCGCCACTCCGACGTGGAACTTGATTTTACCTGTTTACTGGTCGGCTTAGGCGAGAAACATTCCCAAGGCAACCACCGTGATTACCCATACAAGAGCGAAAACACTGGTAATTCGATTGAGGTTGCGTTCAGCAGCTGCAGAACCCAGCGCAGCTCCTCCGCCTCCACCAAACATGTCGCTCAATCCACCACCACGCCCGCTATGGAGCAGTACACCCGTTACGAGGGCAATAAGGGATAGAGCATTGAGGACGATGGTGACAATAGTGATGAAATTACGCACACGTAAAGCCTACCGATAATGAGCGATAACAACTATTCGGGGTGATGGCAAGCTGATTGTTGTCCTGACGACCGAATCTCTAATTGAGGCTCCTCTGCTGCGCACAAATCCGTGGCCTTCCAGCAACGGGTGCGAAAGCGACAACCAGTTGGCGGGTTTACTGGCGAAGGCACATCGCCCTCGAGCATGATCCGGCTTCGCGAGCGCTCCACCTTTGGATCCGGCAGTGGAACCGCAGACAACAATGCTTTTGTGTACGGGTGCGAAGGACGCCGGTACACGGCATCCTTGTCACCAATTTCAACAATCTTTCCGAGATACATCACCGCTACTTGATCTGCAATGTGTCGTACGACGGAGAGATCGTGTGCGATGAAGATATACGACATTCCAAGACGTTTCTGCAAATCGGAAAACAGATTTACTACTCCAGCTTGAATGCTTACATCTAGAGCAGACACCGGTTCGTCAAGGACGATGAGTTTTGGATCTAGAGCTAATGCTCGCGCGATGCCAACTCTCTGGCGCTGACCACCTGAAAACTCATGCGGAAATCGTTTTGCATGATCTGAGGCCAAACCAACCAAATCGAGTAATTCCGCAACCTTGTCGTGATGATTTCCTTGCACTCCTTGTACGACAAGCGGTTCTGCAATTGAACTTCCCACCGTCATCTTCGGATCAAGTGATGCGAAGGGATCCTGGAAAACAATTTGCATTTGCCTTCGCACTTCTCGCAATTGCTCGAAACTCATCTTTGTAAGATCTTGACCTTCAAATATCACTTCCCCAGAAGTTGGCTGGATGAGCTGTAAAACGGATCGCCCAACTGTTGTCTTTCCAGAGCCCGACTCTCCAACCAACCCGAGTGTCTGACCCACATGCACATCGAATGAAACATCAGAGACAGCTTGAACTATTCGCTTGGTCTTCCGTAAACCCGAATTCGCGCGCAATTCAAAGTTTTTCACCAAATTGCGAACGCTGAGCAATACCTGATCTTGAGATTTCACGAACGAATCCCACTGCGTAGATCGTCTGCTCGAATGCAGGAAGATAGAAGATCCCCGAAAGGTACTAGTGACGGCAATTCTGCACTGCATGCTTCAATTGCAAGCTGACAACGAGGTGCAAAACCGCAACCAGGAGGCGGAGCGAGCATATTCGGTGGGAACCCAGCAATGGGCTGCAGACGCTCAATTCCCTCATGTGGCAATGAAGACAAAAGGCCACGCGTATACGGGTGACTTGGATGATCAAATATTGATTGCACCGAACCACTCTCAACATTGCGACCCGCGTACATCACGTTTACGCTGTCAGCAACACGAGCGATGACTCCCAAATCATGCGTGATGAGCACGACTGCAGTTCCAAACGTTTGTTGGATGCGCTGAATCACTTCAAGAATCTGGGCCTGAACAGTCACGTCGAGCGCAGTTGTTGGTTCATCGGCAATCAACACCTTTGGGTTATTTGCAATAGCCATGGCAATCACCACTCGTTGTCGCATTCCCCCAGAGAATTCGTGAGGATACTGTCGAGCACGTTCGTCAGGTTGTGGGATTCCGACAATCTCCAACAACTCAACCGCCTTCTTCTCGGCATCATGAGTGTTCATGTCCTGGTGGGACTGAATCATTTCCACAATTTGATCACCGACTCTGTGGACCGGGTTCAAAGCAGATAATGGGTCCTGGAATACCATCGCGAGCGATTTACCACGGACTGATCGAACTGCCTTTCGTGATGCTCCGATCAACTCCACTCCATCAAGCTTTACGCTGCCCGAAATTGTCGCACTCTTTGGAAGCAAGCCCATCGCCGCTAAGAACGAAACCGATTTACCTGATCCAGATTCACCGACGACGCCGAGGATTTCGCCAGGTGCTACATCTACATCTACTCCGCGAACCGCCCGCAACTCGCCAAGTTGAGTATTAAACGTGACACGAAGATCGCGGATCTGCAAAACCGACTCAGACATCACTTACCTGCATCCAAACGTGGGTCAGTGGCGTCGCGCAATGCATCTCCGATGAAGTTGATGCACAAGGAAATGACCACGAGTACGAGACATGGAAATAGTGCGATCCACCAAAACCCGGTTTGCACCGCCCCTTTCGCTTGACCGACCAGTAGCCCAAGCGAGGTTGCTCCAGCACCTGGTTGAGGTCCGTAGCCAAAAAACGACAGCGTTGCTTCACCCGATATAGCACCAACAACCGAGAAGGTAAGCGCGACCATAATTGGGCCGATGGAGTTTGGGATCAAGTGTCGCTTGATGATGTACGACCGTGAAGCGCCCGAAGCTCGTGCGGCCTCAATAAATTCACGTTCTTTCAGAGCAAGCACTTGACCTCGAACAATGCGAGCAACTCCCATCCAACCAAAAAACGACAGTAGGAAAATGATGAAGCGCAAAGAACTGGCTTCACCGACAATCAACGTAAGCCATCCAATTGAACCAAACATATTTCTCACAACGAGCAATGCCACCAGAAATGGGAATGCAAGGAACAGATCCGTGATACGCATGATCACGTCGTCAAATCGACCTCCGCGAAAGCCAGCAACCGCACCAACTACACAGCCCACAAACACCGAGATGAATGCACTAAATAGACCGATGAGAAGCGACACCCTTGTGCCGTAAATGAGACGGCTGTACAAATCACGACCAATATCGTCGGTACCCAACCACGCAAACTTTGATGGAGGTAAATACGAGTTTGGCGGAGCCTTAACGGACTCATTTACTCCGTAACGCGTGGTGAGGGGCGACAGAACGACGGCAAGAACAAGGAAGCCCAGAATCGCACAACAAACCAGGGCAGCTTTATGCCCGGCAAATCTCTTCCATGCCATCTGGCGTGGACTCATCGTTGGAATCACGGCGTTATTCAAGACGTATCCTCGGATCAAGAATCGCGTATGAGATGTCTGCGAGCAGATTGAACAGCAGAACCGATGCAACAATGATCACCATCAGAGGCATTAATAATGGGAAATCTCCATTGCCAAAAGCACTGAGAAAATATTTTCCGGTTCCTGGATAGTCAAATATGTTTTCTGTGATGATGAGTCCACCAACGATTGCGCCGATATCGAGGGCTGCGATAGTGATCACTGGGATCAGAGCATTACGCACTCCGTGCTTCATCAGAATGCGAAACTCACTGAGACCTTTGGAACGCGCCGTCCGCATATAGTCCGAATTCAAGACATCAAGCAAAGAAGATCTCATGTAGCGGCTATAAACAGCAATGATCTGAATGGCAACGACAAAGGTTGGCAATGCCATGTGTTTGATCATGAGAACAAGGTTGAAACCATCTTGCCCAGGAGGATAGACACCCGACGTTGGAAACAGCGTGTTGCCGAACCATTTGCTCCAATACACAGCAAACAGCAACTGCAACAAGATTGCCGAAATATATGGTGGGATTGAAATTCCGACAAATGCAGCAGTGTTTACTGCTACGTCACGCTTTCCACCAGGTCGAAGCGCAGCAAAAATTCCGATGGTGAGTCCGATCGCTACTCCAACAGTCGTTGCCGCAATACCAAGTCGCGCACTGTTGGCGATGGCATCCTTGAGCTCTGGCCACACCTCGCGGCTTCCTTTAATGCTATTAGGCCAATTGAAGGTGATGAAGTTTCTGAGCCAACCGAAATACCCGGTGACATAATTTGAACCTAGACCGTTTAGTTCTTTGTATTGAGCAATCTTTGACCTCGTTGCTCGAGGGTTTGAGCGCATGTAACTAGCGAGTGGATCGGTGCCCATCCTGAGTGCGATGTACACCAGAAATGTCACGAGCAGCAAGGTGGGAATCGCCCATGCGGAGCGACGAAGTGCGAATCGAATCATCTTTGCCCCCTTTGCTCTGAAAGTCCTAAATCAAAATGAACTTTATTATGCAGACGGTGCGCGACCCGAACCAAATGGAACGAGCCGCGCACCGTACATGCGTACTAGTGACTTATTGACTAGAGAACCGTAACTACTGGCTCACCGGTCAACAAGTTTGAAACAACGTACTTGCCGTCGTTGGTGGTGGAGAAAGCACCTGGGCTGACAGGGAATGCTGTCGTCCATACCATCCACGAAGAGTTTGCACACTCCGTGATTGGGTTGAGGCACTCTGGCCACTGCTCTGCACCAATAACGATCTTTCCATCGCCATCAACATCGGTCCATTGGTTGAAGTTGATGAATGCGGTGTAGTTGTTCAGTTCAGCATCAACTGGACCGCCAACTTTGTCTGTACGCCAGAAGCCCGACTTAGGGAACTGGAACAATGGCAAGAGGACATGATCCTCAGCCATCAAACGAAGGGCTGCCTTGATGTTGTCGGCGCGCTTAACTGCGTCAACTTCAACGTCTGCTGCATGCAACAGGTCTGAAGCTTCGGTGTTGCACCAACCCTGTGTGTTCTGTCCCACGTTGCCATTGGCATCGGTTGGGATCTGGTCACACACAAAGGACGAGGTGAGGTACGCAGGATCTGGTGGAGCCGTGCTGATGTACATCGCCATGTCGTAGTCGAGTGCAGGCAAACGCTTCTGGAAGTAGCAAGCTGCATCGCAGTTGTCAGCCTTTACATTGAAACCTGCTGCTTGCAGCAATGGAATCAAGTAAGCCTGGGTGCTTTCGCGGCGGGTGTTGCCGGTGTTGACTACCCAACGAATTTCTGGCGCTACGCCATCCTTCGCCCAGTAACCAGAGGCATCTTTTTCCCAACCAGCATCTTCCATGATCTTTGCAGCGCCTTCAGCGTCATAGCTTCCAGCAAACTCATCACCTACGCAGTAATCACCAGGGGTGATTGGACCACACTGCAACAACGTTCCTGTTGGAGCAATTGGGGTGTAGATCTGAGCAAACAATGCATCACGGTCAATCGACTTTGAGAATGCTTCACGGAAGTTGTCATCTGCAAAAGGTCCGCACTTCTGGTTGAAGTAGAACGCTTCGTAGTCACCACCGAATTGAACTGATGAAGCGATGTTGTCTTGTGCAACTGCTTCTTCAATGCCCTGGTAGTACTGCGGATAGATGAAGTCAACGTCGCCAGCCTTGATTGACGCGATTTCAGTGTCGCTGTCAGCCTTTGGAACCATAACGATCTTTGGTGTAACCGCTTTATCGGTGCCCCAATAGTTTTCGTTTGGAACGTAGACCAACTGGTCCTTGCTCCATGATTCCATCTTGTATGCACGACCTGAGTAAGGAATCATGTCAGCAAAGTCACCAGACACGTCTGCGGTGTTTTCAACAGCAGCGGCCTTGATCAATGAGCCAAACAATCCTTTGTACGGTGCGTACACAGCCTTCAACGTGACTACAACTTGCTTGTCACTTGTTCCAGCCTCAACCGAAGTGATCTGGTCGTAACCAGTGGTTGACAATGAACCAGGTGTGTTCAACGAAGCATCCCAAGTTGCCTTGAAGTCTGCAACGGTGATTGGTGAACCATCTTCCCACACTGCTTCTGGAGCAATGTCGTAAGTAATGGTCATACCAGCACTTGCTGATTCTGGAGCTGTGTAATCGTAGGTGCGGGTTGCAAAAGCCTCAAGGCTGGTGAATGCCGCTCCTTCATTGCTGTCGCCGCTGCTGCCACCGCAAGCTGCCACTACAAGTGACAACGCTGCGAAGCCAGCAACAACTCCAGCGAGTTTGTTGGTTTTCTTCACTCTCGACCTCCCCGTCGATTAGGTGGGTTTTCACCCATTTGGATCGGGACAAGTTGCCCCGACATGTGAAGGTAAGGCTACTAGCACTGGCTCAATGGCACTATCGATTGCGGTATTGGACGATGCGGGCAAATTCGGCAGGGTCAAGGGATGCCCCGCCCACTAGAGCCCCATCGATGTCTGGCTGAGCCATTATTTCCGCGATATTTGCGGCCTTCACGCTTCCCCCATACTGCAAACGAATGGCACTGGAAGCTTTTTCACCCGCTACCTCTTGAACCTGTGCGCGGATGGCTCCAATCACGGCCTGCGCATCCCCAGCCGAGGCTGTTCGCCCCGTACCAATGGCCCAGATTGGCTCGTAAGCAATAACCATGTTGCACACTTGATCAACACTGCGACCGACAAGTGCCGCTCTTACCTGACCCATCACTTTTTCTGTTGTCTTTCCAGACTCACGCTCTTCAAGCGTTTCGCCCACGCACACAATTGGATACATATTCCATTTTTGGACAGTGGTGATCTTCTTAGAAACATCTACATCGGATTCGCCGAATAACTCACGTCGCTCGCTATGACCGACAATGACATATTGAACGCCGAGCTTGGCAAGAAAGGCTGCAGCAACTTCTCCTGTGAAGGCGCCCTTTTCTTCCCAGTGACAGTTCTGTGCACCAAGATGAATGCGCAGTTCATCTGCGTCAATCAATGTCTGAACGCTTCGAATATCGGTGAATGGTGGGTGCACAGAAACATCCACTGCGCTGTAATCATCTTTTGTCAGAAGATATGCAAGTTTCTGCAAACATTGAATTGCTTCAAAGTGATTGTTGTGCATCTTCCAGTTGCCACTAATAAGTGGCTTGCGGTAAATAGTGCTATCTGGCATTTGGTGCTCCTCGCAATGCGGCGAGACCAGGAAGGTCGCCAAGTTCTAAAAATTCAAGTGATGCGCCGCCGCCGGTTGACACATGGTCGACTTCGGATTCAAGCTTAAATTGCGCAAGTGCTGCGGCAGAGTCACCACCGCCCACAACCGTGAACGCCTTTGTATCGGCAACAGCTTGTGCGACAGTTTTTGTACCCGATGCGAATCGTGGATCTTCAAACATTCCCATCGGTCCGTTCCAAAAAACTGAACGTGCTTCCATGATGATGTCGGTGAACGCCGCTGCCGATCCTGGTCCTATATCAAGCCCCTTTGCGCCTTCAGGAAGACGGATTCCAAACGTCTGATACACACCTTGAGCATCGAGGCCGATTATGTCCTCTGGAAGGTGAATCGGTGTTCCACCCGCAAGCAACTGCTTGCAAGTCTCAATTTGATCTCGTTCACAAATTGAATCTCCAACGGGATAACCCTGCGCTGCAAGAAATGTAAAGCACATTCCTCCACCAATGATGAACGCATCAACACGTTGTTGCAAAGCTTCAATCACACCGAGTTTGTCGCTCACTTTTGCACCACCAAGTACGGCAACAAAAGGACGCTTTGGCTTTTCGCGCATGTCACCCAAAACTTCAACTTCGCGATGCAGTAAGCGCCCTGCAGCAGACGG
>JALQWV010000080.1 GCA_023263465.1 Ilumatobacteraceae bacterium | reverse complement strand
TGGGCTGCGATGGAATTCGTCCAGTTCTTGGACACACCATTGAAGAAGTTCGCACGTTTGGCAAGAACATTGAAATCGTGTGGGACGACGGTGTGGTGTTGCATTCAACATTTCGTATTTCGGGATCGTGGCACTTATATCGCCGTGGCGAGCAATGGTCTAAGCCGCGCGAACGTGCACAAGTTGTGATTGCTGTTTCGGATTGGATTGCAGTGTGCTTTGGCGCAGTCAGTTTAGAAACCTTCCGCGACTTTGATCCGCGTCGACATCCAATACTTGGCAAGCTTGGCCCTAATTTGTGTCATCATGACGTAGATATTGAAGAGTGTGTTGATCGGATGATGCAATACGAAGATAAAGACGCAACAGTTTCAGAAGTGTTACTCGATCAGCGTGTGGTTTCCGGTATTGGCAATGTGTTTCGTTGCGAAATCATGTGGGCGTGTGAAGTGCATCCATGGGCGCGCATTGGCGAGATGAAACGTGCAGAGTGTCGTGAATTGCTTACGCTTGCTCAAGAGTCGCTGATTGCGCACATGCATTACGAGGCAAAAAATGCCACTTTGCCCAAGGAAATGGCCGTTTATGGACGCCAAGGCAAATCGTGTCAGCGATGTGGAGATCTCATTCGTGTTGCTCATCATGGAGAAGCCAACCGTGTGTTGTACTGGTGCCCAGGTTGCCAAACAGGCCATCAGCCATTGGTCAGCCCTAACTTCACGCCGTTATCGATTGATCGCACTCCAGCGTTTGGCGACAGTCATCCTGCGACTCAGATTTTGATGAACGAATTCGCCACCATGCGCGGTGACGGTCAAGACTCGTTTAGTTGACTATTCGTCAGTTGCACTGACGCGACCCATGATGCGGTCGACTGAAATAACAATTGCGACGCGGTTGTCTCGCTCTTTTGGTTGGCGATAACGCTGCGCGTAGCGGGCACACGCTTCGTTCACTTCCGCATTGTCGCTGTCGCGCGTTGCAAGTCGTACGGTTCCTTCGAGCGTGAGCCATCGACCACCGTCTACCTGTGACACCACGGCACGACCACCGCGTGCGGCATGTTTTGCCTTTTGCGAGGAACCAAAGGTAATGACACGAACAACACCCTTTTCTTCGTCATAGGTGAAACCAACGGGAACTACGTGAGGCGAACCATCTAGACGCAGAGTGGTAAGCGTCGCTAAGTGTCGCTCCCGAAGGAACTCAAGCATCTCTGGCGAGAGGTCTGCTGGGGTCATCAGCTGGTGGTGATTGCTGTCAGCAGGTTCACGCGAGTGGCTCGCCACGCCGGGTACACGGCGGCGAGAACTCCAATGACAAAGGCCAAAATGAGAATAGACACCGTTGAACTTGTTGGCACCGAGAATGACGACAACCCTTGATCTCGCAATGCGTAGACAATGACCCAGCCAAGGCCCACTCCCAACACAATTCCAACCACGGCACCGAGCAATGAAGTAATGACGCTTTCCCAGCGAACGGTGGTGCGAACTTGGCTCTTGGTCATACCAACAGCGCGGAGAAGGCCAATTTCGCGCTGTCGCTCGAACACCGAAAGCAATAAGGTGATGATGATTCCGACCACAGCAATAATGACCGACAAGAAGAGCAAGCCGTAGATCAGACCAAGTAGTTGGTTTACCTGGCCAGATTGTTTGTCGATGTATTCACGTTTCGAAAGCAACGTTCCTTGACCGTATTTGTCAACGGCTGATTGAAGAACTGTGCGCGCCGACTGATCGGACACCCCAGATTTCAACTTGATGTATACCCCCAAGTCAAAGTTGATCACCGTGGAGTCCTGAGTGAGATCACGGCTTACGGTGTACTTTCCCGCAATGTCATCAAACTCGTAAATTCCCGCGATAACCAGAGTTTTTATTTGTGCATCGGCAAGCGTTACTTGAATCGTGTCGCCAAGTCGTGCGTTGTTGTTCTTTGCGTACTGCTGAGAAACAAAAATGGTTTCAGGAGTGAGATCTGCGTACGTTCCTGAAACAAGTCCAAGGTCAAACACCCCTTCAACCGTTGCTGGATTAATGGTGGTGAGGTACTGACCCTTGTCCTTAATTTTTACTGTGAGCAAACCAATTCCTGTTGCACGCTCAACTTCTGGAAGCAAGTTGATGTCATCTGCTAGTGATGGGCTGAGGCCACCGAAACCACGAGCATCTGTGCTAATGGCATAATCGCCCTTAAATTGCTCCGTAAAAACTCCATCAATTTGTGTACGAATACTTGCGGCGAGCGCTGCGACCGCAGTAACGAGCGCAACTCCAATCAGTACAGGTGATGCTGTGCGTGCTGAACGCTTCGGATTGCGCGCGCTGTTCTGACGAGCCATGGTTCCCGTTACGCCGCGCAGTTTTTCTGCTGGCTTACCCAACATCAATGCAACAGGTCGAGCAATAACGGGACCAAGTGTGATGGTGCCAGAGAAGACAAACAGAATTCCGAGACCAAGCCATGTATTGCTTGCACCATTGGTCACCGCAATGATTGAAGCTGCGCCAAGTGCAATCAGAATTAGACCAAACAGTGTGCGACGTCGTGTAAGCGCAACCACTTCAATCGCAGTTTCACGCATTGCAGTAAGTGGGGGAACTTTGCCTGCTCGGCGAGCAGGAAGCCAAGCGGATGAAACGGTGACAATGAGGCCAACCACGATGGTATTGACAACTGCTGAGCTTGGCACGACGAGCCCTCCGGTTGGGAGATCGATGCCAGCAGCATTCAGCAAGGCACTGAGTGCCTTAGACAAACCGATTCCCGCAAAGAGGCCAATGACAGAGCCGAACAAACCAACAACGACAGACTCGATCAACATTGCGCGCGTCACTTGTTTCTTTGACGCACCGATTGCTCGCAATAGAGCATTTTCACGTTGGCGCTGTGCCGCGCTAATTGAGAACACGTTGTAAATCACGAAGCTGCCAACACCCAGTGCGATGTAGCTAAATGTGGAAAGCAAAATGCTGAAGAAACTGAGTGCAGTTCCAATTTGGTCCTGTGTTTCCTTGGTGATTTGTGCGCCAGTCAGCGTTTCTGTTTTATATGAGCTTGGAATGGCCTTGTTAATCGCTTCTGCTAGTTGTTCATCGGAAACAGAACCATCACCAGAAACCAAGATGTCGTCAATGAAACCAGGCTTGGCAAGAAACTCCTGTGCAGTATTGA
>JALQWV010000178.1 GCA_023263465.1 Ilumatobacteraceae bacterium | reverse complement strand
CTCATCTTTCTCAATGTTTCCATAGCACATGCTGCGCCACGCATCGGTTTCAATCGAGATCGACCTTTGCTGGTCGATAATCCTCGAGCTAAATGGGTGTCACTGATGAAAGATCGCCTGCCGCTCTACGAAAGTCTCGCTGATTTTTCGATCAACACTGACGAGAAGAGCGCTCGTGAAGTTGCCCATGAGATAGCTAGAGGAGTCTTGACCGAGAATTCCAAAGAGAGTGAAGTTCGACCATGAAATCCATTCGAGTCGAGGCTGAACGCACTTACGAGGTGATTTTCGCCAAGGCTAATCGGATCTCACTTGAAGCTGCACTATCTGGCGCGACGCGAATCGCCTTGATCGTGCCAGAAGAACTGAAACACTTTGCTGATGCCCTGGCCTCTGAGCTAACCCATGACGAGAAGCTTGAGAAAGTTGTTGTCATTACCGTTGGAGAAGGGGAGAGTCAAAAGAGCCTTGCGACCGTCTCGCGATGCTGGAACGTTCTTGGTGAGGAGAATTTCAGACGAAATGATCTGGTCATCGGCATAGGCGGAGGAGCAACTACTGATTTAGCTGGTTTCGTTGCCGCTACCTGGTTGCGGGGAATTGGCTGGATTGCGATACCTACATCACTTGCAGGAATGGTTGATGCCGCTATCGGAGGCAAAACTGGAATCAATTCTGAGGCGGGCAAGAACTTAGTTGGCTCTTTTCATTCTCCAAGCGCGGTTATCATCGATACCAATTACCTAAAGAGCTTACCCATTGGTGAACTAAGGGCTGGCCTTGCGGAAGTTATCAAAACTGGCTTCATCGCAGATCAAAGAATCCTTGAGATCATCGAAGAGCGTGATGACTTCCTCGATATCGAGAGCGCATCATTGAAGGAACTTATTGAACGCTCAGTTGCGGTGAAGGCCGATGTGGTCTCTAAGGATCTCAAGGAGAGTTTCCTTCGCGAAGCGCTCAACTACGGACATACCTTGGCACATGCCATCGAGAAACATGAGAATTACAGCTGGCGCCATGGTGATGCGGTTGCGGTAGGCCTTGCCTACATCGCCAATCTCGCGTATCTACATGGCACGTTATCGCCGCAGCTTCTTGATCGTCATCTACGTATCCTTGAGAAAGCCAGTCTTCCGATCAGCTATCGAAGGGATGCATGGCCCTTCCTTTTTGGGGCAATGCAGAGCGATAAGAAGGCCAGAGCTGGCGGCCTGAGATTCGTCGCAATCACTGACGACTACGAAGTTATCCGGCTCGAAGGGCTTTCCCCTGACATGCTTCAAGCAGCATATGAGAGGATTTCAACATGAAAGTGTGGGTACTCAACGGACCAAATTTAGGACGCTTGGATCTACGAGATCATTCAATCTACGGAGATATCAGTTTCAAGGATTTAACTGATTTCTGTATCAAAACTGGGAGAGAGCTCGGACTCGAGGTTGAGGTTTATCAAAGCGATAGTGAAACTCAAATCATTCATTGGCTACACGAAGCATCTGATAAGAAGATACCTATCGCCTTCAACCCGGCGGCATTCACGCACTATTCCTACGCAATTCGCGATGCAGTTGCGATGCTGCAAGCTCCGGTGATTGAAGTTCATCTTTCCAACCCGCTCTCTCGAGAAGAATTCCGCCATACTTCAGTGGTCTCAGGGGTCGCCACGGGAACTATCGGTGGATTCGGCTTGATGTCCTATGGATTGGCGCTTCGAGCGTTGGCAAACCTGGCGGGTAAAGGTAAGTAGTTCCTCGGGTAGAATTGCGCTTTCGATACCCGACCTTCTGCAGTGAAGATGAAAAGGATTCGCCGTGGCAACAACTAACGATCTCAAGAATGGCATGACGCTCAACCTCGATGGTCAACTCTGGACGGTGGTGGAGTTCCAGCATGTGAAGCCTGGCAAGGGTGGAGCTTTTGTTCGCTCGAAGTTGCGCAACTTGCGCAGCAACAACATGCTCGAGAAAACGTTCAATGCGGGAGTAAAAGTGGAGCAGGCGATTCTTGAAAAAAGTGACATGCAGTTTTTGTATAAAGACGGCGAAGAATACGTATTCATGGATCAATCGTCCTATGACCAAGTAAATATCAAGCCTGCCGCACTTGGAGAAGCCGCTGACTACCTGATTGAAAATGCAGTGGCGATTATTGCAACCTATGAGGGCGAAATTGTAAGCGTCGAAATTCCAGCATCAGTTGAATTGGAAATTGCCGTCACCGAGCCAGGTATTCAAGGTGACCGTGTTTCTGGTGCGCGTAAGCCTGCAACATTACAAACAGGAAAAGTTATTCAGGTTCCACTCTTCGTCAATATTGGTGACCGCGTCAAAGTCGACACACGCAGCGGCGACTACATCACGCGCGTTTGACCATGTCAACCGGCCGACCTTCCCGTTCGGCGGGTAACGATGCTCGCTCCGATGCTCGCGAGCGTGCTTTGCATTTGCTGTACGAGGCACATGCCAAGAGTTCATCTGGAGCATCGATAGTTGAATCGCAAGTGTTGGAAGTTGATGATTTGGTCCTAGAAATAGTCGCAGGCGTCGACGCTGTATCTGCCAAAGCTGATGATCTCATCGCCGAAAATGCAATTGGTTGGACACTGGCACGCATGCCAGTCATCGACCTCATTGTCTTGCGAATAGCGATTTTTGAATTGATATCGCGCTCAGATGTTCCAACAGCGGTGATTTTGAATGAAGCAGTTGAACTTGCAAAAACATTTTCAACAGATGAGTCGGGTCGTTTCGTGAACGGTATCTTGTCAACGATTTCCAAAAAGGTTCGCCTATAAAACGAAGTGTGTCTGCATCCACCGTCAGCGTGTGGTGCATGGTGGTCTTGTACGCGTTGTATTTTTCTGTGCGCACCGTAGGTGTCCATAACGGTCTCGGCACTTCCGCGTATGACTTTGGACTGTATGACCAAGGAATATGGTTGATGTCGCGAGGTCGTTCTCCTTTTGTCACCCTGATGGGCCGAAATCTTTTCGGTGATCATTCCTCGTTCATTCTCGTGCTGTTGATTCCCTTGTACTGGGTCTTCTCTTCAACGTCGATACTGTTTGTCGTCCAGTCGATAGTCGTGGCGATCGGCGCACTTCCGGTGTACTGGTTTTCGCGACAGAGATTACGAAGTGAGCCGATTGCGGCAGCAATGGCGGGGGTGTATTTACTACATCCGTCAATTGGCTGGACCAATCTCGAGAATTTCCATCCCGATGCCGCGCTGGGAACCCTCGTTGCATTTGCAATCTGGGCTGCGTTTGCGGGAAAGTGGCGTTGGTACTGGGTTGCCGTTGTATTGGCCCTGTCGGTGAAGGAAGATGTCGCCTTTGTTCTGGCACCGCTTGGACTTTGGGTTGCAATGAAGGCCGACAAGAAGCGCGGTTTAATCACCAGCCTGGCCTCTCTGGTGACCATGGCGGTGATGTTTCTTGTAGTGATGCGCAGTTTTACGGGTGTGACCTTCAGGAATTCCTGGCGCATTCCCTTCGGTGGAATTAGCGGGCTGTTGAAAACTGCACTTACACAGCCAACCAAGTTGATTGCGTATTTGTGGAGTGAAGATCGCCCGGCATACCTGTGGCAGATGCTTGCACCTGTCGGATTCATTTTCCTGTACGAGCCGAGTCTTGCGCTTGTCGGCTGTGTCATGCTCGCATCAAATATCGTCAGTACGTTTTGGTATCAGCATCAAATTCACTATCACTATTCGATCATCATTGTGCCGTGCATCGTGATGGGAACGGTGTGGGCGCTTGGCAAGTTTTCGCGTCCAACTCGCAGGTGGGTGAGTGCTTGCATTGTTGCGTCTTCACTGGTGTGTGGTTACCTCTGGTCGCCGATGCCGTTTGCACGCACGACGACCACATCATGGAATTCGCACATGGCGCCAGTGGTCGCTGCTCGCGAATCCATGAGTCGTGTGCCAGATCATGCAGTGGTTGCTGCATATCACTCGCTTACTGCTCACATGGCGCGGAGAGTGACGATCTATTCATTCCCCAATCCATTCACCAGGAATTTGTATGGTCCGGATGTTTTTGCTGGTGGAGATCGACTGCCTGGAGCCGATGCGGTGGAGTATGTGATCTTGCCTGTCAAGTTAGACGAAGACGCCCAAAGGGTCTGGGACGTTGAGAAAGATCGATTCCGCGTAGTTGAGGAAAATGCTTGGTGGGTGGTGTACCAGCGCATGTGAATTCGATCGATGGATTGCTGATATGGTGAGGCGGTCGTTAATTGAGCCCCGTGAGGTTCAAACGAGAGGAATACATGAATCAGGTAACAAGTCATGCGTCAGGTAAGGCCGTCATGTCTGGCTCCGACGTCGGTAGAGCAATTAGTCGAATTGCCCACGAAATTGTTGAGCGCAATCAAGGTGCACACAACGTTGTTCTGGTTGGTTTGCAACGCGGTGGAACGTGGATTGCAGATATTCTCGCAGAGCGAATTGCCCAGATTGAACCAAATCTTGTAGTTCCGAATGGATCCCTTGATGTTTCAATGCATCGCGATGACATTGGACTGCGTCCAATTGTTCCAGGCGCAATTAGCAATATTCCCTTTGATATCAATGGTGCCGTTGTTGTGCTGGTTGACGATGTGTTGTACACCGGTCGTACGGTGCGCGCAGCGCTTGAGGGATTGAACAATTTCGGTAGACCACAGGCTGTACAACTTGCCGTGATGGTTGATCGGGGGCACCGTGAGCTGCCGATCCGTCCTGACTTTGTTGGCAAAAACATTCCTACTCAAGCAACCGATGAAGTCGAGGTTTCAGCAGATGGAGTGTTGATTACGGCGGTGGGGTCATGAAGCACTGTCGGTCAATCAAAGAACTTGGTAAAGAAGGTCTGCTCAGGTTGCTTGAAAGCACCGATCACATGGCTGAAATCAATCGTCGCCCAATACCTAAGGTGCCGGCCTTACGAGGGAAGACGGTGGTCAGTCTGTTTTTTGAAGATTCAACGCGAACTCGCTTGAGTTTTGAAACTGCAGCGAAGCGGTTGTCTGCAGAGACGATGACATTCAGTGTCTCTACAAGCAGTGTGAATAAGGGGGAGAGTCTACGAGACACCATTGAGACCATTACCGACATGGGCGTGCACGCCTTTGTCGTTCGCCATAAGTCGGCAGGAGTTCCGTGGCAAATTGCTCAGTGGACACCTGCATCAATCATCAACGCGGGCGATGGTGCTCACCAACATCCAACGCAGGCGCTTGTGGATTGCTACACGGTTCGTGAAGCAATTGGTCGTCAATCCTTTGATGGGTTAAACGTCAGCATTGTTGGCGACATCAAACACAGCAGAGTTGCGCGTAGCAACATTGCTGCCTTCACCATGCTTGGGGCTCAGGTCACGCTTGTTGCACCACCAACGTTGTTGCCTGCTCATACCGAGCAGTGGCCAGTTCGAATTTCGCACTCATTGGACGAAGTGCTTGCATCTACCGATGTGTTGTACATGTTGCGCTTGCAAAGTGAGCGCATGGATCAAGGATTGATACCCAACCTGGCTGAATATGGGAACCGTTTTGGGCTGACTGACGTGCGCGCGCAAAAGTTGCAACATTCGGCTGTAGTTATGCATCCAGGGCCAATGAACCGTGGAGTTGAAATGCATGTTGATCCTGCTGACCTACCAAACTCACTGATTCACAAACAAGTGGCCAATGGTGTGTCTGTTCGCATGGCAGTGCTCTTTGATGTTCTTGCGCGCGGAGCTGAAGTGAATTCATTAAGAGAAGAGGAAGTGGCATGAGTGTGATCATTTCGGGAGCGACAGTATTGACAGATAGTGGCGAGCAGCGACTCGACGTACGAATAGATAATGAGTTGGTCTCAGAGATGTCTGCAACGATCTCGGCATCTCCTGGTGATGTTGTTTTGGATGCGCACGGATGCCATGTATTGCCTGGGTTCGTCGATCTCCACTCGCATCTGCGCGAACCTGGCAAGGAAGACGCCGAAACTATTGAAACGGGAAGCCGTGCTGGTGCAATGGGTGGTTACACCGCACTGGTTGCCATGCCGAATACCAATCCCGCGCAAGACTCCATTCCCATCATTGAATTCGTTCGCGCCCAAGGACGTAAGGCTGGTTTGGTTGAAGTGGTTCCCAGTGGTTGCATCACTGTTGGCCGCGCTGGTGTTGCACTTGCACCCCTAGCCGACATGGCTCGCAACGGAGTGAAGATCTTCACTGATGACGGCTCGGGAGTGCAAGACCCAGCAATCATGCGTCGCGCTATGGAGTACTCGCGAGAATTGGGAATCACGCTTGCCCAACATTGCGAGGTCTCCGCACTAACCGCTGGGGCAGTGATGAACGAATGTTCATGCTCAAGCGAAATGGGAGTTCCGGGTTGGCCAGCACTTGCCGAAGAATTAATGGTGCATCGCGATATCGAACTAGCCAAACTCACGGGTGCGCGTATTCACTTTTTGCATCTATCAACTGCGGGGAGCGTGCATTTGGTGCGCGAGGCGAAGAATGCGGGGCTACCAATTACGGCGGAGGTTACACCTCATCATCTTTCGCTGACTGAAGAATTGCTGAGATCGTTTGACTCCACATATAAGGTCAATCCGCCTTTACGTTCGGTTGCAGACATTGAAGCTCTGAAGGAAGGATTGCTTGACGGCACCATTGACGCTGTGGCAACTGATCATGCTCCGCATGTGAAGCGAGACAAAGAGTTACCTCTTGATCAAGCGCCTCCAGGAATGCTCGGGTTAGAGACCGCACTTGGCGTTGTGCTGTCCACAGTGCCAATGTCGGCCGCGCAGCTGACCGCGGTCATGTCCACTCATCCCGCACGAATCGCAGGATTGTCAGATCGACACGGAATACTTGCCACAGTAGGTAAACCTGCCAACCTTTGTGTCGTGGATCTCAATGCCCAGTGGAGTGTTGACCCTCAGCAACTAGCCAGTAAGAGTACGAATACTCCCTTTGTAGGGCGCTCTCTTCGTGGCAAAGTAAGACACACCATTTTTGAAGGAGCCGTAGTAGTGAATGAAGGTGTTGCGCAGCGATGAGTATTCGTGAAGGGCAATTAGTGCTGCGTGACGGTTCAGCGTTTGACGGTGAGCTCATCGGTGCGGTGGCTGCAGATGGGGTGTCGAGTGGTGAGGTGGTTTTTCATACGGGACTCACCGGTTATCAGGAAGTTATTTCGGATCCTTCCTATGCAGGGCAAATCATTACGTTCACTACGCCTCACATTGGCAATTACGGAACGACGCCTCGTGATAACGAAGCGACACGGGTGCATGCTCGCGGAGTCATCGTCCGTGAAGAGGCTCGACGTGAAAGTAATTGGCGAAGCGATCTCTCCCTTGATGCGTATTTAAAGCACATGGGTGTGAGCGGTATTGCCGGCATTGATACACGTCGACTAACGCGCATTTTGCGCGACACGGGAGCAATGCCAGGTGCGTTCGGTGCAGCGGATCACGCCACGCTGTTGGCAGCAGCAGGAAGCGAAGCGGGCACTGCGGGGGTGCAATTGGTTGAACAGGTGACCACGAAATCTCCCTATGTTGTTGGTTCGGGTCATTACAAAGTGGTTGCGTATGACTTTGGAATAAAGTCAACCATTCTTCGCTGCCTGAGCGACATCGCCACCGTAACGGTGGTGCCAGCCTCAACCAGTGCAGATGAAGTGCGAGCCATGGCTCCGCATGGAGTGTTTCTCTCAAATGGACCTGGTGATCCTGAAGCAGTGGTTGGCGCGCCTGAACACATTCGTTCGCTAGTTGATAAAGGAATGCCCGTGTTTGGTATTTGCTTGGGGCATCAGTTGCTTACACTCGCGCTCGGAGGGACCACGTTTAAACTCCCATTCGGTCATCACGGTGCAAATCATCCCGTTCGCAACCTGCGGACGGGCAGTGTGGAAATCACCAGCCAAAATCACAATTTTTGTGTAGATGCGAATTCATTAAATGGAATCGCCGACATTACGCACACCAACTTGAATGACCTCACCAATGAAGGCATGTCGGTGCGAGACGCACGCGCGTTCAGCGTGCAGTATCACCCAGAGGCCGGACCTGGGCCTCATGATTCGCGGTATCTCTTTGCGGAATTTCGTCAGCTGATGGAGGCGAAGTAATGCCACGTCGTACTGATCTGAAATCCATTTTGATTATCGGTTCTGGACCGATCGTTATTGGTCAGGCCTGTGAATTTGATTATTCAGGGACACAAGCATGTCGCGTGTTGAAAGAAGAGGGTTACCGAGTCATTTTGGCAAACTCCAATCCTGCAACCATCATGACCGATCCCGACTTTGCGGATCGCACCTATATCGAGCCGCTGACACCAGAAGTCCTTGAGGCAATCATTGATCGTGAAAGGCCCGACGCCGTATTGCCCACACTCGGTGGCCAAACTGCGCTGAACCTTGCGATGGCGTTGTTTGAAAAAGGTGTTGTCGGAGTGCCTGGCAAACCGGAACTTATCGGTGCGAATGCGGAGGCAATTGCCACAGCCGAGGATCGTGAGAAGTTCAAGATCGCCATGCTTGAAATTGGGCTAAAGGTTCCGCAAAGTGGCGTTGCCCGCAGCCTTGATGAAGCGGAGGCGGTGCGGAAAGAAATTGGACTGCCACTCATCGTTCGCCCGGCATACATACTTGGCGGAAGAGGAATGGGAATTGCGCACACGCCCGAGGAGTTCCGACTGGTGGTGGCGAATGGAATTTCTGCAAGCCCAATTGGCGAAGTGCTCATTGAGAAATCAATTGCCGGTTGGAAAGAATACGAACTTGAAGTAATGCGCGATCGCGCAGATAACTGCGTCATCATTTGCTCCATCGAAAACGTTGATCCAATGGGCGTGCACACAGGCGACTCCATCACCGTTGCGCCCGCAATGACGCTTTCCGATGTTGAGTATCAACAAATGCGTGACGCGGCATTTGCATGTATCCGACGTGTAGGAGTTGAAACGGGTGGGTCAAATGTTCAGTTCGCAGTAAACCCAGAAAATGGCGAGCAATTTGTTATCGAGATGAATCCGCGTGTATCACGCTCGTCGGCTTTGGCCTCGAAAGCCACAGGATTTCCAATTGCAAAGATTGCTGCAAAACTTGCCGTTGGTTACACACTGGACGAAATAGCAAACGACATCACCAAGAAGACACCTGCGAGTTTCGAACCAACTATTGACTACGTGGTCACCAAGATTCCGCGTTGGGCATTTGAAAAATTCCCAGGAACAAGCGGCATCCTTGGCACGCAAATGCAGAGCGTCGGCGAAGCCATGTCCATTGGGCGAACGTTTACGGAAAGCCTGCAGAAGGCTTTGCGCTCGTTAGAAAACGGACGAATGGGTCTGAACTGCGATCCAGGGGAACTGAATTATCGCTCCATGAGCGATGAGGAGGTGATTGCAGCAATTGGTGTTCCTACTCCGGATCGCCTGTTCCTGGTGGGCGAAGCCATTTTTCGCGGAATCAGCCTCGAACGCATTTACGAAGCATGCAAGATTGATCACTGGTTCCTAGATCAAATGTTAATGATCGTGGAGGAGCGCCGTTCGCTCAGCAGTACCACGATGTCTGCGCTGACTGTTCGCCAGTGGCGTCGAGCAAAGCGTCTTGGATTCTCCGACGCGCAACTTGGGTTCATTTGGTCAACTGATGAAAACGATGTTCGCTTGGCTCGAATTGCGGCAGGAGTGATTCCGACGTATAAAGCTGTGGACACCTGCAGTGCTGAGTTCGCCGCAGAAACTCCATATCACTACTCAACATATGAAGACGAAAATGAAGTTCGCCCTTCTGCGAAACAACGGGTCATCATCTTGGGAAGTGGTCCGAACCGCATAGGCCAAGGAATTGAATTTGACTATTGCTGTGTGCACGCAAGTTTTGCGCTGCGCGAAGCCGGTTTCGAAACGGTCATGATCAATTGCAACCCAGAGACAGTGTCAACCGACTACGACACTTCCGATCGTTTGTACTTCGAACCGCTCACCCGCGAAGACGTGATGAATATCGTCCAAGCAGAGATCAAGGCCTCTTCAACTCCACCACGCATCATCGTGAGTCTTGGTGGACAAACTCCGTTGAAGTTAGCCAACTACATTCCTGCTGAATTGATCGCAGGTACGTCTCCTGCTTCCATCGACCTTGCAGAGGATCGCAAGAAGTGGAGTGCATTATGCGAGGAGTTGAGAATTTCGCAACCGCCAGGTGGTACTGCACTCACCTTTGACGAAGCAAAAGCAATCGCCTCACGCATTGGTTACCCAGTGTTGGTTCGTCCGAGTTATGTACTAGGTGGACGGGCTATGCAAATCGTCCATGATGAAGCCCACTTGCAGCGCGCAATGAAAGAACTTGCCGCTGCTGGAACTCTGGGCAGAGAGGGCGGTTTGTCTGCGGAGCGCCCAGTGCTGATTGATCGCTTTCTTGACGACGCAACCGAAATTGATGTTGATGCAATTCGCGACGCCAGTGGTGAAGTACTGATTGGTGGGGTTATGGAACACGTTGAAGAGGCTGGCGTGCATTCTGGCGACTCTGCTTGTGCCATTCCCCCTCCGACGCTTGAACCGTGGGTGATTGAAGCAGTTGAGTCGTATACGCGAGTGATTGCTCATGCACTTGATGTGAAGGGTCTACTCAATGTGCAGTTCGCAGTAGCAGGGTCGACGGTGTATGTCATTGAGGCAAATCCACGCGCCAGTCGTACTGTGCCGTTCGTTGCAAAGGCAACAGGTGTGCCGTTGGCAAAAGTTGCTAGTCGAGTCATGTTGGGAGCAACCCTTAACGAACTTCGCGCCGAAGGTTTGCTCAAGCCACCGACCAACTATGGTCACGTGTCGGTAAAGGAAGCTGTTCTTCCGTTCAATCGTTTCCCAGGAGTAGACACTGCGCTCGGACCAGAAATGCGCTCCACGGGCGAGGTGATGGGCATCGACAGCACGTTTGGTCGCGCATTCATCAAGGCAGAGTCGGCTGCTGGTACCACACTGCCAACATCAGGAATGGTGTTCCTCTCGCTCAACGACAAAGACAAACCGAGTGGGCTCGTCGTTGCCAAGCGTCTGCGCGAACTGGGTCTGGGCATTGCGGCGACAACGGGAACCGCCGACTATCTTTCACGCTTTGGATATCCAGTCGACCGAGTGGTGGGCAAGGTCTCCGAGCAATCTCTAGGAGTCATTGCCGATGATGCAGTCAACCTCATTGAGCGTGGCGAGATTGAATTCGTCATCAACACTCCACGTGGTCGTGGTGCACATTCTGATGGCGAGGCAATTCGTAAGGCCGCAAACATTTGGCGAGTTTCATCGGTAACCACGATTAACGCTGCACTCGCTGCCGTGCAGGGTTTGGCCGAACAGCAATTGGATCCGCTCACCGTCAAGTCTCTTCAGGAGTATCACGGTAGGTGAGTAAGTCAGCAGACATTTCGAACAGCGTGACGCGCGTTGGATTGGTTGAATTGAAATCTCCCGTGATGAATGCTTCGGGAACGGCGGGTCATGGCACAGAGTTGCATCGTTATGTTGATTTGAGTTCTCTTGGTGCATTCGTTGTGAAGTCCTTAGCACCGTTTGAATGGGCGGGGAATGCGTCGCCGCGTTTATCGCCAACTGCGGGTGGCATGTTGAATGCAGTCGGTTTGCAAGGCCCAGGTATTGAGTACTGGATCACTCACGACCTACCCAAACTGCTCGACGTTGGCGCGAGCATTGTGGTCAGTATTTGGGGTTTTGGTGTTGACGATTACGCACAAGCTGCACAGATGCTTCGGCCAGTTGCACGGCATCTTTCGGCAATTGAAATCAATTTGTCATGTCCAAATTCCAAGTCTTCATCCGATGGTGCTTCACGGCACGCCATCTTTGCTCACGACCCGCAACTCGTGGAAGAAATTGTGAAAGTGTCTCAGATTGATGGGGTTCCTGCGTGGGCAAAACTCAGCCCAAACACGCACCTGGTGATTGAAGGCGCTCGCGCTGCCCAGCGCGGCGGAGCACAGGCAGTTACCTTGATCAATACGGCACTCGGCATGTCAATCAATCCAACGACAGGGTTGCCGTCGCTTGGCAATGGTGGTGGCGGATTGTCGGGTCGTTCGGTGCATCCCATTGCGGTTCGCGCTGTTTATGAAGTGGCGGCCAATGTGCCTGGTCTTGCAATTGTGGGTGCTGGTGGGGTGACTACTGGTTGGGAAGCGATCGAACTCATGCTTGCAGGGGCAAGTGCTGTGCAAGTTGGTACCGCAACGTTCGCCGAGCCTCGCGCAATGCTACGCATTCAACGCGAAATGATTCAGTGGGCGAAGCGCCATGGCGCCAGTGAATGGTCGGAAATCGTAGGTCTTGCACACCGAGGCGGGATAAGCGCACTCTGAGACGCTAAAATTTCGCTATGTCGCCCGCATTATTGACCAAATTGCGGCAAGAGATTGCCCGTTTGTGTCAGGAGATTGCCTTGGGCCAGCGCTCGATAGTCGATCTCATTTCATTAGACGCGACTGAACGCAGTGCTTCCGAATCGTATGTCTATGTCGTGAAGGCATTGGAAGCAGAGCCGAGTATTGGCAAAGTTCGCGCGAGACGCATGATGACTGACATCGGTATTTCAGAGCGTTGCAATATCGGATCACTCACCGCAAATCAGATTGAACAGTTGAAAGCAGCGTTGCATTCGTGAGTAAATCGCTTATCGTCGTGGTTTCCGGCCCGGGTGGAGTAGGTAAGAGCACGATCGTTGAAGAACTGGTGAAGCGCGATGCTCGTTTGTGGCTGAGCCGGTCGTGGACCACTCGGGAACAACGGCCCGGTGAAGCTCCGGATGCTTACCAGTTCGTCACCCGTGAACAGTTTCAACAGCGCATTGATGCCAATGGGTTTCTGGAGTGGACGGAATTCATCGGTAATTTGTATGGAACTCCAACTCCAGAAGCGCCAGCGGGACGTGACATTGTTCTCGAAATTGAAGTTGACGGTGCACAACAGGTGAAGAAGCAACACCCGGAAGCGTTGTTGCTCTTTGTTCTTCCGCCTTCGCGTGAAGAACAAAAGGCCAGATTGCATGGTCGGGGCGACGCCGACAACAAGGTCGAGCAGCGTCTGAAAAAGGCCGAAGAGGAAGAGCCGGTCGGAAAGGCTTTGGCAGACTTCGTGTTGATCAATGACGATCTTGCCCAAACGGTGAACGACATGCTTAGCCTGATCGCCAAGGAGCGGGTAAATCGCGCCTAGAAGGGTAGAATTAGCGACCTAGCGAAAGGACCCCCTGTGGTTGCTGAAGACACCATGATGAACCCACCACTCGAGAACTTGATGCACCGTACACATTCCAAGTTCGGTTTGGTTACCTTGGCGGCACGTCGTGCGCGTGAAATCAACTCGTATTTCAACCAGCTTGGTGAAGGCCTAGGAACCATGGTTCCGCCGCAGGTCAGCTCGACTGCGCGCAAGCCGTTGTCGATCAGCTTTGAAGAAATTGCTGCAGACAAAATAGTTGGCGTAGAAATGGCTGACTACGAAGCCATTGAAGCTGAACTTGATGCCGAGATGCTCGACGAAGCAGCGGACGACGTTGTTGCTGCATTTGATGAGCCAGCAGTTGACGAAGTGCCAGCAGTTGACGAAGTGCCGGCCTCAGAAGAAAACGCGTAGTCCAATTCTCGCACGCTCGAGAGAATTGAGTTCAGAGAATGTCGCTTCGCGGAAAGCACATCGTGCTGTGTGTTTCGGGTGGCATTGCTGCGTATAAGGCAGTTGAACTGTGTCGACTGTTGGTTGATGCAGGTGCGCATGTTGCGCCGGTGATGACCGCAGATGCAGAGCACTTCATTGGCAAAACCACGTTGTCTGCACTTGCCTCCGAGCCAGTCCACACCACGCTGTGGGATGACGTAAATCCAATACCTCATACACGACTTGCTCAGCGTGCAGATCTCATTGTCGTTGCACCTGCAACCGCGAGAGTAATTGGTTCTTATGCGGCAGGAATTTCCAGTGACTTCTTGACCGCAACGTTGATTGCGACACGTGCACCTGTGTTGGTGTGTCCAGCAATGCACACAGAAATGTGGGAGCACGCATCAGTTCAGGAAAATATTGCCACCTTGCGAAGACGTGGTGTTCACATACTGGAACCCGAAACGGGTCGACTTGCCGGTGGTGACGTTGGCGCAGGAAGACTCGCTGAGCCTCAGCGCATTTTCACTGAGGTTGAGCAGTTGCTTACTCCAGGCGATTTGTATGGCGCACATGTTGTGGTCACAGCAGGCGGAACTCGTGAGCCAATTGATGCAGTACGAGTGATCGCTAATCGTTCAACTGGCAAGCAGGGATATGCACTTGCGATAGAGGCAGTCTCGAGGGGTGCCAAAGTAACACTGATATCAACTGCTGACTTGCCAACTCCATTTGGGGTCAATCTTGTACAAGTAGAAACTGCACAACAGATGTTGGATGCGGTAAACGAACAAGCACAATCAGCAGATGTTGTGATCATGGCGGCTGCAGTTGCCGATGTGCGGCCGGTTCGCGTTGCCCCGAACAAGTTGAAGAAAGATCCGGTAACGGGTCAACTAGATGATCTCAGTGCGATAGAGCTTGAAGCGACACCCGACATTTTGGCTGGTCTGGGCAAGGTCAAACCTGCCGGTCAGGTGCTTGTTGGCTTTGCCGCAGAGACTGAGAACCTTGTTGCTCATGCTCAGTCCAAGCTTGAACGCAAAGGCGCAGATCTCATCGTGGCCAACGATGTTTCTCAGGACGGGGTGGGTTTTGCGCACGCAACAAATGCAGTGACCTTGGTCTCCCGATGGGCCGATCCAGTGGAGGTGGCTCTGGCCGATAAGCGATCTATCGCTCGGTCTGTCTTGAATGCAGTAGTTGACATTCGGTCTGCACGCACCAACTAGTCTCTACACGTCATACCGACGCGTCGCGAGAGCGGCACAACAGATGGAGCAGTTGTGAGAAAATTCACCTTTACTTCGGAGAGCGTTACCGAAGGTCACCCGGACAAGATGGCTGACCAAGTTTCTGATGCGGTTCTCGATGCAATCTTGACCGAAGACCCACATGGTCGCGTCGCTTGCGAAACGCTTCTCACCACTGGTCTCTGTGTCGTTGCCGGTGAAATCACCACGTCTGCCTATGTGGACATTCCAAAGATCGCACGTGAAGTCATTAAGGGAATTGGTTACGACAACGCGCTGTATGGATTTGACGGGAATACCTGTGGCGTCATTGTGTCAATCGACGAGCAAAGCTCCGACATCGCGATGGGCGTTGATTCAAGCGAAGAAACCCGCAGCGGAAAGAGCGGCGAGGACAAACTCAACAGCCAGGGTGCAGGCGACCAAGGAATGATGTTTGGTTATGCGTGCAATGAGACTCCAGAACTCATGCCGCTGCCAATTGACCTTGCGCATCGCATGGCTGAAAAACTTGCAGAGGTCCGCAAGTCGGGTGCAATTCCGTATCTCCGTCCAGACGGCAAAACTCAAGTCACATTTGAATATGAAAATGGCGTTCCCGTCCGATTGACGACAGTTCTTATCTCAACACAGCACGCAGACGGAACTCCGCGCGACACCGTTATCCGTCCGGACCTTATTGAACAAGTTATTCGTCCAGTTATTCCTGCACAATTTCAGAACGATAAATACGAAGTTCACGTCAACCCAACTGGTGAGTTTGTGAAGGGTGGGCCTCACGCCGACACTGGTCTTACTGGCCGCAAAATTATCGTCGACACATACGGCGGTATGGGTCGCCACGGCGGCGGTGCATTTAGCGGAAAAGATCCTTCAAAGGTTGATCGCTCTGCTGCTTACGCTGCACGTTGGGTAGCCAAGCATGTCGTTGCAGCTGGTGCAGCATCTCGCTGTGAAGTTCAAGTCGCATACGCAATTGGTATGGCTCAGCCAATCAGCATCTTGGTGGAAACGTTCGGCACAAACACTGTTGATGAAGTTGCGATTGAAGACGCCGTTCGTCAAGTTTTTGACCTTCGTCCAGCCGCAATTTTGCGCGACCTTGATTTAAAGCGACCGATCTACAACAAGACCGCTGCCTATGGTCACTTCGGTCGGGCACTTCCAGAATTTACGTGGGAGACGCTGTCGCGCTTGAAGGAATTCAAAGCAGCAGTCAAACTCTAAATGTCGCTCGTCGCGCGGGTTGTTCCCGACGTGACTGGTGTGGACAAGGTATTTGACTACCTCATACCGTCCGAGCTTGAGGCTGTAATTGGTATTGGCGATCGCGTGCGCGTGCCCCTACATGGTCGCAATGTTCC
>JALQWV010000172.1 GCA_023263465.1 Ilumatobacteraceae bacterium | reverse complement strand
CATGCTGGAACTCCACCACCGTGTACAAGGTGCCATCCAGGTTGAGGGTGATTCCGTTCTTTAAATCGTTTGTCGAGATTGCAGGCACAGGTTGTCCTTCGGGGTGTGAGTAAGAGTGATGCTTCCGGCCGCGCGTACGAGGAGTAAATCCTCAATTCGCACACCGCCGAGACCTACACGATAGACGCCAGGCTCCACAGTCACCACCTCTCCATCGCGCAATGGTTCATCGGATTGCGCACGCAGCCATGGCGATTCATGAATGTTGAGACCCACCCCATGTCCTGTGCCATGCACAAACTCTGGCCCGAACCCTGCTTCGGTGATGAAGGAACGACACATGCGATCGATCTCGCTCGGTAATGCTCCCGCTCGGACGGCCGCAACCCCACGTGCTTGCGCCTCGGTCACTACTTCGAGCATGGTCTGCAATACCGGATCAACTTTGCCCAGCAAATACGTTCGTGTCATATCAGAGTGATAGCCATCGACTAATCCTCCAACATCAATTACTACCGAATCCCCTTCTGACAAAACATGATCGGTTGGCCGATGATGAGGTCGTGCTGCATTGGGACCAGTGGCGACGATGGTTTCATAACTCGGACCATCCGCTCCATACCGTCGCATCCGGTACTCCAACTCATCTCGCACGTCTCGCTCAGTTACAGGTTCGTTCATGGAACGCACGAGGAGATCGTGAACGTCAGCCAAGGCTCTGTCTGCAGTAGCGGCGGCAAAAGCTATGCGCTGGATTTCTGCTTCGCTTTTTGAACGGCGGCGCTCTTCTACTATTCCGCTGAGCGGAATCAACTCCCTGCCCAATGCCGAAACATAGCGAGCGTAAGCATCAACCGTGAGGTCTGCAGACTCGCATCCAATCTTTGCGTCGTCGGCAAGTTCGGTTGCAACAACGTCAAGGGTTGCTGCTGCTGTTCGTGCCTCGACAATACGAATTGCTGCTCCTGAATCACGAATCTGCGCTTGTGCTTGCTCGACATATCTTCCGTCAGTAACCAACACCGAATCATCAGTTCGACAAATCACTACACCCGCAGATCCTGTGAATCCTGTTAGGTAGCGAATATTTATGGTTGAGGAAACAAGTAGCGCAGAGGCGGCGTGCCTATCGGCAAGGTGACGCGCTACTTCTTCTAGTCGACCGTCAACACGAAGAGGGAGAAAATCTGGACGTGGCATTTTCCTGCCCGACAATTACTGAACTTTGAGTAGTCGCGCTACTGCCTGAACGGCAAGTACATAACCAATTCCGCCGAACCCAGCAATAGTGCCTGTTGCAACTGGTGCGATAACGCTCTCATGGCGCCACGATTCGCGGCTACTTGGATTGGAAATGTGGACTTCGATCACAGGCCCACTGAATGTCGCAAGTGCATCATGAATGCTCCAGGCGTAGTGCGTGAACGCACCAGGATTAATAACAATTGCATCATGGGTTTTCCGCGCCGTGTGTATGGCATGTACCAGTTCTGACGAACTATTTGACTGCATACTGTCAACTACGAGTCCATACTCGCTTGCAGCGGTACTTGCTGCTGCAACATGATCGGCCAGTGTTGCAGTTCCGTACACTGCTGGCTCACGCTCACCCAGCAAATTGAGGTTTGGGCCATTGAGAAGCAATATGCGCTTGGTAGTTACTGCCATGGTTCTAGCGTACTTCCATGCGGCTCAGCGCCGAGCGAACTGCTTCAATGCTCACCGGCGACACTGGCTCAACACCGTTGCTGCCATCGAGCACAAATGTCAATCCACTGAGTGCCTTTTTGTCACTGTGCATCAAAGCAACAAGTTCTTCGTGCAACACACCTGCAGGCAATGCACATGACAACCCATACTCACCCTCAACTACTTGGCGATGCTGAACCACACGTTGGTCGTCTATTCGGCCAAGTTCGCGAGCAAGCAGAGCCGCGTACACCAACCCGATTGCCACAGCCTCACCGTGCGCAACTGAAAAGTCTGTAGCGATCTCTATTGCATGCGCAAGAGTGTGGCCATAATTCAGCAGCATACGGCGACCACCTTCGCGCTCATCCGATCCGACAATGTCAGCTTTAATTTGCACACAACGTGCAATTCGCGAGATGAGATCAAGACTTAGAAGATCGTCTCCCGTAAGGAAGTGATACTTTGCCATTTCACCATTTCCGCATCGTGTTTCACGCGGACTCAAACTGGAAAGGGCATCTGTGTCGCACAGCACACCACGTGGCTGCCAAAATGCGCCGACAAGGTTCTTCCCTTCTGCAAGGTTGACACCTGTCTTTCCGCCAATTGCCGCATCCACCATGCCAACAAGAGTGGTTGACACATGAACCACCGCGATACCGCGGTGCCATGCTGACGCTGCAAAACCCGCAATGTCGGTAACCATGCCACCACCAACTCCGACGATGACATCGTTGCGCGTCAGACCAAACAGTGCGCATTCGCGTAAAATCATTTCGAACGTTGCAAGTGATTTGAATTCTTCGCCAAGACCGATATTGATCGTGCGCGTAGAAATTCCCGCTGCTACCAGATGTTCCTCTAAAGAGAAAGGAATGGTTGCTTGGGTAATGATGATTGCACGTTTTGCGGTGATTGGCACCATGCTCATGATTTGAGATCGCACACCAGACCCGATCACGACGTTGTAGGAACGCTCACCCAACTCGACACGGACAATTTGCTGACTACTCATGGTTCGTTCCTGCATGAATTGCCTCAAGCACTGCCGAACACACTTTGCTTACGGATTTTCCGCGCGTATCGATGCGCAGTGTTGCAACTTCTTCATACCAAGCCGAACGCTGATCACTGAGCAACCGCAGTGTTGTACTTGCATCACCATCAAGCAGTGGTCGCGCCACACCCGATCTCGTGCGCACTACTAAATCATCTACCGAAGCATCAAGCCACACCACATGCGATGCATGATCAGAAATGATTGAGCGGTTCTCGCTTGAAATCACCGCACCTCCGCCAGTTGCAAGCACGATTGGCGACTTTCCATCAACAAGGATTGAACGAATGGCGTCACTTTCATACTTGCGAAACACCGTTTCTCCGTCTTGAGAGAAAATATCGCGCACTGACTTTCCGGCAACACTGGCTATTAGGTCATCCGAATCTGTGAATTCGTAGCCAAGTTCGTGCGCAATCCGTTTTCCAACGGTGGATTTTCCCGACCCCATTAATCCAACCAAGACGATCGCGTGACGCTGATTCACTTGATTGATGCAGCGTACGACGCCGCATTGCGAACAAACTCTTCTACCGAGTCTCCACCGAATTTGCGCTGTGCTTCAGCAGCCAGAACCAGCGCAACCATAGTCTCGGCAACAACACCCATTGCAGGCACAGCGGTCACGTCGGTGCGCTCTTTGAAACTTACCGTCTCTTCTTTTGACACCGTGTCGATGGTCTTCAGAGTTGGTCGATTTAACGTTGCTAGCGGTTTCATCGCAGCGCGAACCACCATGAGCTCACCAGTGGTCATTCCTCCTTCGGTTCCTCCCGCAAGAGTTGTTTCGCGACGATACGAATTGGTTCCAGCGTCCCACGAAATCGCGTCATGCGCCATGCTTCCGCGCCGACCGGCTACTTCGAAGCCATCACCGATCTCTACACCTTTGACAGCCTGGATGCTCATGATTGCTTGCGCAAGCAGCCCGTCAATCTTTCGATCCCAATGCACATAGCTGCCAAGGCCAACTGGCAAACCGTAAACAAGTACTTCAACAATTCCGCCGAGGCTGTCACCATCTTTTGCGGCAGCTTCAATTTCGGAAATCATGGCAACTTCTGCCTCTTTGTTAAACGCCCGAACTGGCGATTCATCAACAACTGGCAAATCCTTGATGGTTGGCCGCGCGTTTGAATCTGACTTTGCCGTGCCCATTTGAGTTACATGCGACAAAACATCGACACCAATTTCTTTCAACAACAACTTGGCTAGCGCACCTGCAACAACTCGTGCAGCCGTTTCACGTGCACTTGCACGTTCCAACACATCGCGCGCGTCGGTAAAACCATATTTTTGCATGCCAGTGAGATCAGCGTGACCTGGCCTTGGTTGGGTCAATGGCTTCTTTGTGGCACCTGGGGCAGGAGACATTTCCTCGTGCCATACATCGCTACGGAACCATTCTGAGTTTTTGATTTCTATGGCTACGGGAGATCCCAGTGTGCGGCCATGGCGAATTCCGCCAATCAGAACAATCTCGTCTTGCTCAAAACGCTGACGGGGACCGCGACCATAGCCAAGTCGACGACGACCAAGTTCGGCTTGAATGTCTTCGGCAGTTACCTTCATGCCAGCAGGAAGGCCTTCGACAATGACGACCAATGCTTGGCCGTGGCTTTCACCTGCAGTGAGATAGCGCAACATGCCTTACAGGCTACCCGTGCTCCCCGTCAGGATTCGGGACAATTACGACGCACGTTGTGCAAGCGCAAGTAGCGCTGCATCTCGCATCACTTGACGGTCTGGAGTAACGCCGCACCACAGTTCTTCCTGGCGAACTGCCTGACAAATCAACATCCAGAGTCCGTCAATCGTTTGTGCCCCTGCTTGTCGCGCCTGCGCAAGAAAAGCAGTCTCTAGAGGGTGATACACCGCGTCAAGAACTGTTAGCGCACTGTGAAAACATGTTGCACTTACTGGCGAATCGTTTGTTCCCATTCCAACCGATGTGGTGTTGATCAGCAATGTTGCATCAGCAATATCGCTTTCGGTACCCACGCGAGCAACATCTGCGCACTGGCATGCTTCACGTGCTTTTGATTGCGTACGATTAACAACTGCGATATCTGCTGCGCCGCGAAGTCCGAGTGCAGCAATTACTGCTCGTGCAGTACCACCTGCTCCAAGCACTACGGCACGACTTCCTTCAATATTGGCACCACTGTAAGCAAGTGCATCGCAACATCCATCGCCATCGGTATTTGCACCGCGCATTGCGCCAGTGTCGCCAAAAATTATGGTGTTTACCGATCCAGAGCGCTGCGCTATCTCATCGAGATTCTGCACAAGTGCAAAGGCTGCATCTTTGTGAGGCATCGTGATACTTAATCCGAGCATGCCGGCATCTCGGGCTGCGACTACCTCTTCTTCGAAATACTGCGCGTCTACATCAATTGCTATATATCGCCACGGCTTTGACATTCGCGCAAACGCAGCGTTGTGAATCGCTGGCGAAAGGCTCTGCGTAACCGGTGATCCAAGTACTGCGGCAATGGTTTTCAGTTTCACGGCAACAGTCCGGCTTGACGAGCCCTCTCGACATTGGCTTCATGCTGATCAAGCGTTACCGCGAAAGCGTGTCCGCCTTCTTTATCCGATAACACGTAATACAAGTAGCGACATGGTTTAGGAACATTTGCACACAGCGGATCGGTGCCAGCAGGGTTTGGTGCAGGATTTAATGCGGCACTGATTGATGCGCGACCTGGATTTGCGATTGGAGTTGGTGGCAAACCTTTGTTGATGTAGGTGTTGTACGGCGTGTCAAGAGCTTTCAACGTTGCAAAATCGGCATCGGCCGGCGCGTTGTACATGAGCGTCGCATCAATTTGGAGCAGCATCTTCATTTCAAGACGGTTATAAATGACGCGAGCAATCTTTGCGCGATCCGCGTCCACTTTTGCTTCTCGTTCGATCATGGAAGCGATGATCAGCACTTTGTAGGGAGACAGCCCGACTTTGGCTTGCGAGTCGTCGATCCCCTCTTGGGATGCGACCCTGACCATTTGCTTGGCAAGTTGCTGCACCACCTGTTTCTCATTTTGATCGTTCGATATTTGATAGGTGTCCGGAAACAGCAAACCTTCTAACGATGCCTGGCCCTCAGGGCGATACGGAGTTTCAATTAATGGATCATTGGCCATTGCAACAAATTGGTCTGCGTTTAAACGCAATGTTTTTTCAGCAAGTCGGGCACCCATTTGCGCAATGGTGAAGCCCTCTGGGAATGTGACCTTCTGATAGGTAGCCGAAGGCGGAGTTTTCAGAACCGCCATGATGTTGCCCATGTGATCTTTAGGCGAGATGGTGTAGTAACCAGGAACTAACTCGATCCCACCTTTGCGCGACACATACCATGAGAACACACTCGCGCTTGAGACAAAACCATCGTCGGCAAGTCGCTGGCTAACCGATGCAATGGTGTCGCCTTCAGCAACCGTGAACGATTGCGGTTCACCCTTGCCAGATGGATTGACTTGGTGCACGTACCACCAGCCAATTGCCCCCATCAACAACGTAACGACAGCAACCGCAGCGGCGACAATTTGGAATGGCCGAGACAATTCTCGAAAGTCATTCGGCAATTCATCTGCTTCAAGTTGATCAGATCGATACAACGCTTCAGGGCTATCCCACGGATCGTCATACCAGTTTTCGGCAGGTTGATCCTCGGTTTTGCGAATCTTGATCAGTGGATCAATCACGTGTTGCGTCTTCCATCGACTTTCTACCATCAAGCCATGACTGCAACATGACTGCGGCAGCAACCTTGTCTATGACCTTACGACGATCTTGTGCTTTCACATGTTGTTCAATCAAAATGCTGTCTGCAGTTACCGTCGTCCGACGTTCATCAAAGGTGAGAACTGGCACATTCAATACGCTAGTCAACTGCTCTACTTCAGCGATGGCAGACTTTGCCGCATCGCCAAGAGTTCCATTCATATGCAATGGAAGACCGACAACTACGCATTCAATTTCATATTCAGTCACCAATTTGGCAATCGCCCGATAGTCGCTTTCGCGGGATCCAGATCTTTGCAACACCGTCAATGGTGTTGCGATCGTTCCACTTCGGTCGCTCGTCGCGATACCAATTCGCTTACTCCCGAGATCAACCCCGAGTGCGCGCACGTTACGAACCAGAAACCCTGCCTAAGGCAGCGCGCGCCAAATTGAGTGCCTCATCCAATGCAGTCTGATTCTTTCCACCAGCAGTAGCAATATCGCCCTTGCCACCACCACCTCCACCAACCGCTTTTGCCGCATCCTTAATGAGTTCACCAGCAGCAACATTGAGTCCGTTGCCAACTGCTGCAACCAAGGCGACACCCCCTGTGTCGGTGACTCCACCAAGAACAACGGCTTGAATCGCTGAGCTTTGACGAATGGCAAGTGCAAGTTCGCGTAAATCGTTTGGAGAAATGCCATCCACTCGGGCGACAACTTGACCGTTTTCTGCTTGAGCAATGAATTCTCCGGCACGTGAGCGAGCCTGTGCAGAACGCAGTTGCTTGATTTCGTCGGTAAGCGATTTCACTTCATCGAGTTTGCGCTGCACCGTGGACAAGATGTCGCTCGGCTGTGTGCCAAGAAGTTCAGCAGCCTCAGTCAACGTGCGCGTGGTTTCAAGCAAAAAGTTAAAGGTGTTTTCGCCTGTTACCGCTTCGATGCGGCGCAAATTAGAACCAATGGACGATTCGGAGACAATTTTAATGATTCCGATGTCACCTGTTGCTTTGACGTGCGTACCTCCGCACAGCTCAAACGTCTTCCCTGCTTCCAGAACACGTACGGTGTCTCCGTATTTATCGCCAAAGAATGCGATCGCTCCCGCAGCAGTTGCTTCGTCTTTTGATGTCTCGTAATTCTTCGTCGCTGAGTTTGCAAATACCTGCTCGTTAGCAAGTCTTTCAATTCGCTCAATTTCTTGTGCGCTCACTGCTGCATAGTGGCTGAAGTCAAAGCGCAATCGGTCTGGAGAAACTAGCGAACCAGCCTGTTTCACGTGTTCGCCGAGCACTTCACGCAATGCCCAGTGCAAGATGTGTGTTGCCGTGTGATTGCGACGAGTTGCGTCGCGGTCGACAACATTAATTTCCGCCCGAGCGCTTTGCCCCGCGGTGACTGAACCTCGAACGATTTTGCCAATGTGCTTGCGCAGGCCAGGGAGTGCAAACATGGTGTCGACTACTTCAATTTCACCGGTCGAAGTACTGATGGTGCCAACATCGCCAACCTGTCCGCCACTTTCTGCATAGAACGGAGTGATATCAAGAAACACGTCAACGTCTTCCTGTTCTCCATCATGGACAGGTAGGACCGCAAGCACTGTGGCATCACAGGCAGATTCCTCGTAGCCGACAAACTCGGTAATGCCATGAGTTTCCATGACCTGGCGATACGCCTCGATGGTGGCTTCACCAACCTTTGCGCCTTTACGAGCACTCTTTGCGCGATCGCGCTGAGCGCCCATTTCTTGTTCGAAGCCAGCAACGTCTACACGAACATTTCGCTCACCAGCAATTTCTTGTGTGAGCTCAAGTGGAAAGCCGTATGTGTCGTGCAACAGAAATGCAGATGGTCCGGCTAACTCTTGTGCACCTCTCGAGAGTTCATCTTCAAGAATCGTGAGACCAGTCTTTAGGGTTTGACGGAAACGCTCTTCTTCTTTGGTCATCACGCCAAGTATGAAGTCCTTGTTGCCCAGCAAGTCCGGATACGCCGCAGACATGATGTCGATGGCCGTCTCGGAGAGCTTTGGCATTACCAATTTCTCGGTACCCAACAAATAGGCGTGACGAACAGCGCGACGAATAATGCGCCGTAAGACATATCCGCGATTTTCATTGGACGGAAATACGCCATCATTGATAAGCATGGTTGCCGAGCGAGCATGCTCGGCGAGCACTCGCAGACTAAAACTGTCACGATCCTCGTAGTTGCCGATTTGGTATTTACGACTCGTAAGAGATTGTCCCTGTTCAATGAGCGGGAACAACACATCGGTTTCCCAAACGGAATCCGTTCCTTGCATCAAAGCGAGAATGCGCTCTAGTCCAGCGCCAGTATCAATTGACGGCTTGGGCAATGGTGTGCGAGAACCATCCTTTGCTTGGTTGAACTGCATGAATACCAGGTTCCAAAATTCAAGAAATCGATCACCATGCGGATCGTTCAGCGGTCCGCCTTCTGGACCGAAGGAAGGTCCGCGGTCAATATGAATTTCGGAGCACGGACCGCACGGACCTGTCTCACCCATTTGCCAGAAGTTGTCTTTGTCGCCAAGTCGTTGAATGCGTTCCATAGGCACGCCGACCTCTTCGTGCCAAATTGCTTCTGCCTCATCATCGCTTTCATGGACAGTGATCCACAGGCGATCGCCATCAAAACCAAATACTTCGGTGACAAGTTCCCACGACCATGGTATGGCATCGCTCTTGAAATAATCGCCAAACGAGAAATTGCCCATCATCTCGAAGAACACCAAGTGACGCTTGGTGCGACCAACATCATCTAAATCGTTGTGCTTTCCACCCGCACGTGCGCATTTCTGCACGGTGACCGCACGGCTATGCGGAGCTTGTTCGTCGCCTACAAAATATGGTTTGAACGGAACCATTCCTGCAACGGTGAACAACACAGTTGGATCGTGTGGAATGAGACTGGCAGATTTAACTCGTGCATGCCCTTTGTCGGCGAAGAAGCCAGAGAATGACTCACGCAAATCATTCGCTGAGGAAATTGAGGGCCGTGAACCAGACATTTGCCACCAGTCTAGTTCGGCAATACGTATCGGCTAATTCTGATTTTGTGTAATCGTTACCGATTCGGACTCGAACTGTATAACTTCTTCGTCCTTGCGCAAATTGCGCACAATCTCCATACCCTGTTGCGCCAGTTTCACTGCACCTTCAAGAACATCGGCCGCAATCTGGGCTGGGGTCAACTGCTCTGCAGCCTCGCGTGCTTTATTCTTCGCATAGCGAACACCAAAAACACCGGCAAACGCGCCGAGCACAAACCAAAACAGTCGCTTCATCATTGCGATAACCCTCCAACAC